>JAFPAK010000222.1 GCA_017390825.1 Clostridia bacterium | reverse complement strand
TATGGCAGATAAAAAGCAAACTGAAAACTTTGTAAAGAGTATAGATTTTACTGATTTACTTCCTAAAATGCAGGTCAGGACACCGGAGATTGATCCGCTTTATGAGAAAGCATTTCTTGACAGAGATGAAAAACCGGCAAGTGAGTACAATCAGAATACAACGACTCACGATTGATAAAAACTTAAAAGTTAAAAGCGTTTGAGAAAAGAGAAGTAATACGGATAAGCCGGGTATAGCGAGCATGGGATGGTGGAAGCCATGTCCCGGTCCCGTATGAATAACACTTTTCGAGCTGCAATCTGAAAGAAGAAATTTTAGTAGGTGCGCCGTATGCCGTGCGTCAATCGGCAATGTTAATGAGAAAAAATACAGGTGGCACCGCGAGTACAGCAATCGCCCTGTAGAATGCTGAATATTTAAAAATATGACTGTGTTCTATAGGGGTTGTTACTTAGGTGACACCTTTTGTGCGTTTACAAATCCATTTCACGGCACAGCATATAAGTAAAGATTCAGGAGGAATAAATCTATGAAGAGAACAGAATATTGTGGCCTTTTAAGACCTGAACACATAGGAACGCAGCAGATATGTTCGGGGTGGGTTCTTACGAAGCGTGATATGGGCGGAATCATATTTATTGATCTTCGTGACCGTGAAGGCGTTTTACAGGTTGTTGTGGATGAAGGTAAAGTGAGCGCTGATGAGTTTAGCTTAATCGAAAGGCTGCGTTTGCAGTCGGTAGTGTCTATAAAAGGCACGGTCAGAGAAAGAGACGAAGAAACAATTAACCTAAAGATTGCTACCGGAACAATAGAACTTGCTGCAGATAAAATTGAACTTATTTCACAGGCGGACAGTTTACCATATTCGATTGATGACGGAAGTAAAGTTCGTGAAGAGCTTCGATTGAAATACAGATTTTTGGATATTCGCAGACCGGAGCTTTATAACAATCTGAAATTCAGATATAAAGTTCAAAAGGCTGCATCGGACTATCTTGATAATAACGGGTTTCTATATGTTGAAACACCTATGCTTACAAAATCAACACCGGAAGGAGCAAGAGATTATCTTGTGCCGAGCCGTGTGAATCCGGGAACATTTTATGCACTTCCTCAATCGCCTCAAATATTCAAACAGCTTTTGATGGTTGGTGGTGTTGATAAATATTATCAGGTTGCGAGATGCTTCCGTGATGAAGACCTACGAGCAGACCGTCAGCCTGAATTTACGCAGGTTGATATGGAAATGTCTTTTGTAGAACAGGAAGATATCTTAAATCATCTTGAAAAAATGTTTAAGTATATCTATAAAGAGACAACGGGAAAGGAAATACATTATGACTTTCCGCGCCTGACCTGGCAGGAAGCGATGGATGTATATGGCTCGGATAAGCCTGATATCAGATTTGAGTTGCCGATTGTTGATGTTACGGATATTGCAAAAAAATGTTCCTTCAGCGTGTTTAAAAAGGTTGCACAAAGCGGTGGCTATGTAAGAGCGATATGTGTAACCGGACAGGCAGACTTTACACGTTCAACCATTGAGAATTTAACCGAAAAAGCAATGGGCTACGGTGCAAAGGGTATGGCATGGATTGCATATAAGCAAAACGGAGAAATATATTCTATTCTCACAAAATATTTTACTGAAGATGAAATGAAAGAATTGCTTGATGCTGTCAAAGCAAAGCCCGGTGACTTTATACTGTTTTGTGCTGATAAGCTTGATGTTGTGAGAAGAACGCTTGGCGGACTCAGACTTGATTTGGGTGATATGCTTGGACTGCGCAGAAAAAATGATTATAAATTCCTGTTTGTAATTGATTTTCCGCAGTTTGAATATTCCGAAGCGGAAAATAGATATGTTGCGACACATCATCCGTTTACAATGCCATATCCGGAGGATGTACAGTATCTTACGACAGATCCCGGAAGAGTGAGGGCACAAGCATACGATGTAGTGCTTAACGGAATCGAGCTTGGTTCAGGTTCAATCAGAATTCACGACAGACGTGTGCAGGAGAAAATGTTTGAAGCCTTGGGGTTTGACAAAAAGACAATTGATGAGCGTTTTGGCTTTATGGTAAATGCTTTCAGATACGGAACTCCACCTCACGGCGGTTTTGCATTTGGACTTGACCGTTTTGTAATGCTTATGGTTGGCGCCGATTCTCTTCGTGATATTATTGCTTTTCCGAAGATTAAGGATGCGTCTTGTCCCCTTACCGGAGCACCTGATTTTGTAGATAAAGCTCAGCTTGATGTACTTGGTCTTACAGAAGCTGTACAGGCGGAAGAAAATTCTGCATTGTCGGAACAAAAGAAAGAAAAAGAAATCACAATTGATGTTGAAAATATAGCAAACCTTGCATGTCTGTACCTTACAGATGAAGATAAAATAAGCTACGCAGAGGATATGAATTCTATCATAGCATTTGCAGATACAATCACAAGGGTTGATACATCAAATATAAAGGCGAAGGAACATCTTATTCCGATAAGCAATGTTTTTCACGATGATGAAGTAATTATTCATAATGTGGAGAGAGATGAGCTTCTTGCAGCTTCTCCAACAAAAACAGACGGATATATCACAGTTCCCCGTGTGGTAGAAAATTAAGACGGAGGGCAGAATTATGAGTTTAGATTTAATAAAAAGAAGTGTTTCGGAGCATATAGAATCGCTAAAGAAAGGTGAATATTCATCCAGAGAACTTACAGATGCTTATATTGCTC
The DNA here is from genome assembly GCA_017390825.1 of Clostridia bacterium. Next base: position 2,645 of record JAFPAK010000222.1, on the reverse strand, counting down.
AAATAGAAAATACAGATTCCGAGATAGGAGCTTATATTACAACCGACTTTGAAACCGCACTTAAAAAGGCAGAAGCGGTTGATAAAAAGAGACTCTCCGGCGAAAGCCTTGAACCGCTTGCCGGTATTCCGTGTGCAATCAAAGATAACATTTGTACAAAAGGAGTAAAAACAACCTGTGCTTCAAAAATGCTCGAAAACTACATTCCTCCGTATGATGCGTGCGTTATAGAAGAGCTGAAAAAGGCAGATGTAGTTATTCTTGGAAAACTTAATATGGACGAGTTTGCAATGGGTTCTACAACGGAAAACTCAGCATTTAAGACAACGAAAAATCCGGCTGATATTACCCGTGTGCCGGGCGGAAGCTCGGGTGGAAGTGCTGCCTGTGTTGCGGCAAAGGAAGCGGCATTTACTCTTGGCTCTGATACAGGTGGTTCCATCCGTCAGCCTGCATCATTTTGCGGTGTTGTAGGTATGAAACCGACATACGGAACGGTATCACGATACGGACTTGTTGCGTTTGCATCATCACTCGATCAGATTGGTCCGCTTACTTCTACCGTAAAAGACAATGCCATTGTTTTAAATGCAATTTCCTGCGCAGACAAAAGAGATGCTACCAACATTTATAAAAGTCAGGACGATTTTACCGGGGATATTGGAAAAGGTATAAAGGGAATGAAAATCGGACTGCCTAAAGAATTTTTTGGTGAGGGTATTTCGCACGATGTTAAAACTGCTGTATTTGAAGCAGCGGAGCGAATGAAAAACGAGGGCGCAGAAATCGTAGATATTTCAATGCCGTCAATTGATAACGCACTTGCGGCTTACTATATTATTTCTTCTGCAGAAGCTTCGTCAAACTTATCCCGTTTTGATGGAGTTCGTTATGGATACAGAACAGACTGCTTTGAGAATATCCATGACCTTTACAAAAAGAGCCGCAGTGAAGGCTTTGGAAAAGAGGTTAAAAGGAGAATTATGCTTGGAACCTTTGCTCTTTCATCGGGATATTATGATGCGTATTATAAAAAAGCATTGCAAATCAGAAGTATTGTAATGAATGACTTTGAAAACAGCTTTAAAAAGTGTGATTTCATTTTATCGCCCGTAGCACCTACTGTTGCATATAAGCTTGGTGAGAAAAGTAAAAATCCGCTTGAAATGTATATGGGAGATGCTTATAGTGTTCCGGTTAATATCGCGGGTGTTCCTGCAATCAGCGTACCGTGCGGCAGGGGTGAAGGAAATATGCCCGTAGGAGCACAGCTTATAGGTCCTGCATTTTCCGAAAAGATGCTGTACAGAGCTGCTGCTGTTTTAGAGGAGGTGTCAAAGTAATGGCTAAAGAGTATGAAATGGTAATAGGTCTTGAGGTTCATGTCGAACTCAAAACAAAAACAAAGATTTTCTGCAATTGTGAAACAAGCTTTGGAGCAGAACCTAACAGCCATACCTGTCCGGTATGTATGGGCTTGCCGGGAACGCTGCCCGTCTTAAATGATAAGGTTGTCGAATATGCAGTTAAAGCAGGACTTGCAACAAACTGCAAAATAGCAAACTTTTCAAAGCAGGACAGAAAAAACTACTTCTATCCGGACCTTCCCAAAGCATATCAGATTAGTCAGTTTGACCTGCCTTTGTGCGAACACGGTTATCTTGATATTGAAACAGAATCAGGTTCAAAGCGAATCGGTATAACGAGAATTCATATAGAGGAGGATGCCGGAAAGCTTGTGCATGATGATATTCACGGAACTATGATTGACTGCAACCGCTGTGGTGTTCCGCTTATTGAAATAGTTTCCGAGCCGGATATACGCTCGGCGGAGGAAGCTAAAGCATATCTGCAAAAGCTTCGTGCCATTATCCTTTATACCGGAATATCCGACTGTAAAATGAATGAAGGTTCTTTCAGATGCGATGTCAATCTTTCGGTTCGTGAAAAAGGTACGGAGAAATTCGGCACACGAACAGAAATGAAAAATATCAACTCTTTTCAGTTTGTGGTTAAGGCTATTGAGTATGAATATAAGAGGCAAATTGAAATAATTGCGGAAGGGGAAGAAATTGTTCAGGAAACAAGAAAATTTGATGCCGATACCGGTAAAACATATTCTATGAGAGGCAAAGAAAATGCAAACGACTACAGATATTTTCCGGACCCCGACCTTCCGCCGATAGAACTGTCTGATGAAAAAATTGAAAAAATTAAAACTACAATTCCCGAGCTTCCGGATGCGAGAAAAAAGAAGTATATGGAAAAGTACGGAATATCGGCTTATATCAGCGAAAAGATTATTTCTGATATGGATATAGCGGATTATTTTGAAAAGGTTGCGACACTTGCAAAAACTCCAAAGGTTGTTGCAAATCTTCTTGTGGGAGAGGTTGCAAGGCTGAACACGGCGGAGATATTTTACTGCCCGATTTCAGCAGCAAATATGGCAAAACTGTCTGACTTAATCAGTGATGAGGTTATCAATACTTCTACGGCAAAGAAACTGATTGCAAGAATGTGGGAGGCTGACTCCGATCCTGTTGTGATTGTTGAAAAAGAGGATTTGAAGCAAATTAACGACAGAGATTTTCTTGTAAAAATTGCAACCGACGTAATTGGAAACTCACCGAAGCTTGTAAGTG
>JAFPAK010000221.1 GCA_017390825.1 Clostridia bacterium | reverse complement strand
GCTTATCCCGTATAGGCTTCATCTGTGCAGATATACCTCTGATTTGTGCATAATATGCTTTTGTTTCATCATCGGTTTTGGCTCGTCTGCGTTTGTTATCAATCTTCTTACGCTCTGCATCAAGGTCATCAAGCTGCTTTGATAATTTCCCTATAAATGCTTCAAGCTCCGGCACGGTTTGAATGTTCTCATCGTGCAAGAGCCTGAACTGCTTTTGATATTGGTCAAATTTTCGTAATTCCTGCCGTAGCATTGGAGAAAGCGGCGGATGGTAGGTTGGTGTTGGCTTTGATGGCTTTAATAATTCCATAATCACATAAAACAAAAGCTCAATCATATCCATATACTTAACATTTTTAAGTTGACGCTCAATTTCGGTAAGCGGTGTTTGCTGATATTTTTGCCTTGTTCTTCGAACCCCATCGCTGACACCACGAATATGCACTTTGATTCCGTTTTGGGATATTCTTTCCATAATCCTGTCAGTAGTGTAATCCTCTCCCAAGCTGTCAATACGGATAGGTTTTTCCCAACCCTTTGCTATAACAGAGGGATGCTTTGTTCCGATTTTTCTGTTAAAGGTATATCCCTTTATGTGCATAATTCGGTCAAACTCCATTATGTTTGCAGACTCTTTGATGGCATCGTCAACATCCTGCTTCAAAATATCCCAATGTGTTAATTTGCCGTTTTTCTTCATCCAATACAGTTTTTTATCGGATTTATAGAATTTAGCGTTTTCCAATACTGACTTGTTAAACTCACGGCAGACATCATCGGATATTTCTCGGAGCTTTATATGGTCTGAAATGTGATTTTCAAATTTAAGCCCCGTTCTGAATGATACAGAATTTACAACAATATGATTATGTATGTTTTCTGTGTTTAAGTGCGTAGTAACTACCATTTCGTAGTCCTTGCCCCACATACGCCGTGCGGTTTCAAGTCCTATCTTGTGAGCCTCTTCGGGTGTAACCTCATCAATCTTAAAGCTCTGATAGCCGTGATATGCTACATTACCGCCTGATTTTCCGTATCGTCGTTTTGTCAGCATCATTTGCTCATAGGCTCTAACTGTCGGGCAGTTAATTCCCGTTACAAACATTTTCATATCCGTTTTATCATCGTTTTCTACATATTTAAGTGTCGCTGCCAAGTCATCGTCAAGATATTTCGGATTGGTTGTCTTGTCGGGATTGTTTGCGTATTTTACTAAATCCTTTAGTGAGCCTTTGACAGGCCAAAATCCCGTTGTAGCCATTGCGTCACAACTCCCTTCTTTATTCGTTTCCGGCACTTGTGCCGAAAATCTCATTATTACGGGGTTGTTCCTTTTCCCCACAAAGCAGGCTTTGTGGGGTCCCCGATGTTTCAACCTCGCTTTCTTTATCAAGCGTAAGCAGCTTCGCATAAATATCATCAATAATCTTTAGCACCTGCTCCTGAAGTTCGGTACTGTTCATTCCTTCAAGTGCATCATATAAATTGCCGAGCCTTTCGGTAAGATCATAAAATGTTTCAGGCAAGAGAGTTTTTGGGGAATACCCTAAAGCTCTTTTTCTCAAATACTCAGAAACCGATAGACCGCATTTTTTAGCTTTGTTTTGTATGTGAACTTTTTCTTTTTCAGTAGCTCGCATTTTTAATTGATATTTTCGTTCTTTCATTGTAATCACTCCAATCTGAAATTTTAAGGGGTATTAGGGGACTCCCTAAAGGGCAAAGGCATGATTTCCGTGAGGAAGTCCCGCCTTTTATGGAATTTGTGGTACACAAGTTCCCTGCTTGTTACAGTACCGGACAGTTATTCTGCCCGTTTTACTGCAATCAGCTTATTGTTACCTCTTTTATTGCGCTGATATGTAAATTCAAGCCTTGCTCCAAGCTCAATATCAGGCAATCCTAAGTAGTCATCTTGCTGTTGGAAGGCTGTGCAGATGATTTTTCTGCCGTCATCAAAATCTACATAGCAAACAATATTGCGTTTCTTACCCCATTTCTTGCATACAAGCGTACCTGTGAACACTCCCTCTGTTTCATTAAACTCATAACCCGTTCTGTCAAAGTCTGACATTGCAAATTGTCTTTTTGAATAAGCTCTCATAATAAAAGTCCTCCATTAAAATATAATTTTTACCGCCGTAGAAAGCTTTACGGCTGTTTTGTTGCATAGAAAAAGACGGTACATTCCAATCTCGTTTGATTGAGAAAATTTGTACCGCCTTAATTCATATTTTTGTTGTGGCATAATGAAAATTACGCCATATAAAATGCTCATTCTTTGCCGCCGAGAGATGATAGAAAATTTATCATTTCATCTTCGGTCTCGGCAGAGTTTTGTTCTTTCGGTGTAGTTGGTTGCATTTGTCCTAAAAACTGAAATAATTGCATAGGTGCAAATGCTTTTAATTCCTCACGGATAGCAGATACAATCTTTTCTGTAAGCTGTGATTCTGCTCGCTCACGGTGCTTGTTGTCTGCATAGTCATTAACAAGGTATATAACAAATCTGTTCACAGATTTGTATGAGTTTTTATCAAGGCTTTGCAAAAAGTCATAAGCTTTTTTATCTGATTCCTTATCGAGATTAAATCGGAGATTGGTTTTCTTAATATTCATCTAATTCCACCGCCTTTTCTCATATTAAGCTCGGCAAGGTATTCATAACCCTTTGCAGTTGCGTGAATATCATCGTTTATGAAAACACGGCTCTTATCATATTCGCCGAAATTCTTTACGAGGCAACCGCCACCGCCTACAATATGAAGCTTCATAGTTTCAGCATCATATTCATGGGTTTTGAGTCTTTCAAAAATTTCTTTCGTGTATTCTTTTGCTTCTTCACGCATAACTATCAGATATTTCTCTGCAATGTCTGCGGTACCGAAACGAAG
>JAFPAK010000220.1 GCA_017390825.1 Clostridia bacterium | reverse complement strand
CGGAGCACTCATTGTTCGTGAATATAATGATGAACCCTCGAATTTCAGAAGTGTTGAAAGCTTGTCTCAAACAATGAAAAAATACCATATTCCCGGTATATACGGAGTTGATACAAGACAAATTACACGCTCTATCCGTGATTTGGGAAGCCGCAAAGTGCTGATTACAGGAATCGGTACAACGCTTCAGCAAGGAATGGAGATATTAAACTCTGCCGAAATACCCAAAGATGCAGTTCCAAAGGTAAGCAGACAAAAATCAGAATATTATCCTACCGAAAATAAAAAGTACCATGTTGTGGCGATAGATTGCGGTATGAAACAAAATATTCTCCGTTCTCTGCAAAAAAGAGAATGTTCTGTCACAGTTGTTCCGTGGAATACAACAGCTGAAGAAATTGAAAGTTTATGTCCTGACGGTGTGTTTATTTCAAACGGTCCCGGAGATCCTACGGATGTTCCTGAAACAGTTGAAACCATTAAAAAACTGAAAGGCAGATATCCTATATTCGGAATCTGTCTTGGACATCAGATTATTGCACTTTCCTACGGAGCAAAAACATATAAACTTAAATTCGGACACCGTGGCGGCAATCATCCGGTACGAAATTTAAAAACAAATAAAATTGAAATCACTTCTCAAAATCATTCCTATGCTGTAGAAAAAGACAGCATTCTGGATACCGATTTAGAGATTACACATATAAATTTACTTGACAATACGGTTGAAGGGGTTGAATGCAGAAAAGATAAGGTTTTTTCTGTGCAATATCATCCCGAAAGTGCACCCGGACCGCAGGACAGCACATATTTATTTGATGAATTTATTGAACTGATGAAGGGAGAAAAAGAAAATGCCTAAAAGACAAGATATAAAAAAAGTTCTCGTTATCGGTTCCGGTCCTATTGTAATCGGTCAGGCTGCAGAATTTGACTATGCAGGCACACAAGCCTGTCTTGCACTTCGTGAAGAGGGTTATGAGGTTATACTTTGCAATTCAAATCCTGCAACAATTATGACAGACACTACAGTTGCAGATAAGGTTTATATGGAGCCTCTTAATCTTGAATACATCGCAAAAATTATCAGACATGAAAGACCGGATGCAATCTTGCCGGGAATAGGCGGTCAGACGGGTCTTAATCTTGCTATGCAGCTCGAAAAGAAAGGCATATTGAAAGAATGCCGTACCGAGCTTTTAGGAACAAAGAGTGAAAGTATTGAAAGAGCCGAGGACAGAGAACTGTTCAAGGAGCTTTGTGAGAGCCTTGGCGAGCCTGTGCTTCCTTCGGACATTGCAAATTCTATGGAAGAAGGCTTAAAAGTTGCAAAAGAAATAGGTTATCCCGTTGTGCTTCGACCTGCATTCACTCTCGGTGGAACAGGCGGCGGCTTTGCAGACAATGAGGAAGAGTTTTTGCAGATAATGAAAAATGCGCTTAGTCTTTCACCTGTCCATCAGGTTTTAATCGAAAAGAGTATTAAAGGCTTTAAGGAAATCGAATACGAGGTAATAAGAGATTCCAACGATACAGCAATTACTATCTGTAATATGGAAAATCTTGATCCTGTCGGTATTCATACGGGTGATTCTATTGTTGTGTGTCCTTCGCAGACACTAACCAATAAGGAATATCATATGCTTCGTGACAGCGCACTTAAAATTATTCGTGCTCTTAAAATCGAAGGCGGCTGCAATGTTCAGTTTGCACTTGATCCAAAATCATTTCAGTATTATTTGATAGAGGTAAATCCGAGAGTATCCCGTTCATCGGCACTCGCTTCAAAGGCAAGCGGATATCCGATTGCAAGGGTATCGGCAAAAATCGGTGTGGGTATGACACTTGACGAAATCAGAATAGCGAACACACCTGCATCATTTGAACCCACTCTTGACTATGTGGTAACAAAAATGCCGAGATTTCCTTTCGATAAATTTACCGATGCAAACAACAAGCTTGGCACACAGATGAAGGCAACAGGCGAGGTGATGTCAATTGGCAGAACATTTGAAGAAAGTCTTTTAAAAGCGATTCGCTCATTGGAAATCGGTGTATGGCATTTGCATCACAAAAAGTTTGATGAAATATCGGTTGCAGACCTGCTCGATTACATTAAAATTGGAACTGATGACAGAATTTATGCTATAGCAGAATTACTTCGCAAAGGTATAGAAATTGATACGATTTGCAAAAACACACAGATTGACAGATTCTTCATTAGAAAGCTAAAAAACATCATAGATGAAGAAGGAGCATTAAAATATTCTGTTGGGAATACAGATGAACTTATAAAAGCAAAGAAAATGGGATTTTCAGATAAGGAAATTGCACTGTTGTGGAACAAACCTGAAAATGAAGTATTTAAAACAAGAAAAGAAGCATGCATTATGCCTGTATATAAAATGATTGACACCTGTGCATCAGAATTTGACAGCTATATTCCATACTTCTATTCAACCTACGAGGGCGAAAATGAATCAAAGGTATCGGATAAGAAAAAGGTAATCGTTCTTGGTTCGGGTCCTATCAGAATCGGTCAGGGTGTGGAATTTGACTATTCAACAGTACATGCCGTTAAAACAATTAAGGCAGCCGGTTTCGAGGCAATTATTATAAATAACAATCCCGAAACAGTTTCAACTGATTATACAACGAGTGATAAGCTCTATTTTGAACCGCTGACACCTGAAGATGTAATGAATATTATTGAATTAGAAAATGCAGAGGGTGTAATTGTAACCCTTGGAGGGCAAACTGCGGTAAATCTTGCACAGCCATTGGTAGACCGCGGTGTAAAAATTATCGGTACAGACTGTGCAGCAATAGATAAAGCTGAGAACAGAGATGCTTTTGAAAAACTGTTAAAAGAGCTTGGTATCCCACAACCGCCCGGACGTGCAGTTACGAACATAGAAGATGGGATAAAGGCGGCGGAAGAAATTGGCTATCCCGTACTTGTAAGACCAAGCTTTGTATTAGGCGGACGTGCTATGCAGATTGTTGCAAAAGAAGAAGCTCTTCGCCACTATCTTAAAACTGCCGTAGAAATTGACGAAGATAAGCCGGTTTTGGTTGATAAATATATCAGGGGCAAGGAGCTTGAAGTGGATGCTATATGCGATGGCAAGTCAGTATTTGTTCCGGGTATTATGGAGCTTGTTGAAAGAACCGGAGTTCACAGCGGCGACTCAATAAGTGTTTATCCCACATACAGCGTATCAGAGAAGGTTAAGAAAACCATTCTTGATTATACCGAAAAATTAGGACTTGGCATTGGTATTATCGGACTTTTCAATATTCAGTTCATTGTGGATGAAAAAGAAAATGTTTATATCATCGAAGTAAATCCGCGTTCTTCAAGAACGGTGCCATTTCTCTCAAAATCTACAGGCTACAGCCTTGCAGATATTGCAACTTTGGTTATCCTTGGAAAAAGCCTTAAAGAGCAAGGTGTAACAGAGGTTTATCCTGACGAAAAAATGCGTCATTATGTAAAAGCACCTGCATTCTCATTTTCAAAGCTTAACGGAATGGATTCGTATCTTTCACCGGAAATGAAGTCAACAGGCGAAGCAATCGGATATGATGATAAATTTCCAAGGGCGATGTATAAAGCACTTACGGCTTCGGGAATGAAGCTTCAAAATTATGGTACTGTTGTTGTAACACTTGCCGATGAGGATAAAGAAGAGGCCCTGCCGCTTGTTAAGCGCTTCTACGATATGGGATTCAATATCGAGGCAACAATCGGAACGGCAGAGTTTTTGAAAAAGCATGGCATTAAAACAAGAATACTCAGAAAGCTCTCAGAAGGAAGCACGGAGATACTTGAAGCAATTCGTGCAGGATATGTCAGCTATGTTATATGTACCCGTGCCATTCTATCGGGTGTGCACTACGAAGATGGCGTTGCAATAAGAAGAACAGCAACAGAAAATAATATCACAATGTTTACATCATTAGATACAGTAAAGGTTTTACTGGATGTTCTTGAGGAAATGACAATAGGAATATCTACAATAGATGCTTAAAGGAGGTATGCACAATGAAAAATAAAAAGACGGTAATTACAGTGGGTTCTGTTTTAGGTGGGACTTTTCTTGGACTGATTTGTTGTGCAGTAGTAAAATTTATCAACAGAGCAAGGAGGAACGGATAATGCACTTTACGAAAATGCACGGCCTTGGAAATGATTATTTGTATGTTTACGGCGAAGTGCCTGCAAATATTGAGGATTTGTCAATAAAGTTATCTGAACGCCATTTTGGAGCAGGTTCGGACGGAATGATATATATTTCTCCGTCAGAAATTTCAGATTTCAAAATGCGAATATTCAATGCAGATGGAAGTGAAGCAAAAATGTGCGGTAATGGCATCCGCTGTGTCGGAAAGTATGTATATGACAAAGGCTATACAGACAAAAAGCACCTCAGAATAGAAACTCTTTCGGGCATTAAAACACTTGATTTGAATGTTTCAAATGGCAAAGTAAAAACGGTATCTGTAGGAATGGGAAAAGCCGAGGTGTCAGAAAATCTACAGCTTGATGTAGATGGTGAAAAGGTCACCTGTACTCCTGTTTCTGTGGGCAATCCTCATGCAGTCAATTTTGTTGCGGACATTGAAAAAGCACCGCTTTTGACGTTAGGGCCTAAAATGGAGCATCATCGTGCTTTTCCGGATGGAGTAAATGTTGAGTTTGTGGAAGTCATAGACAGGCACACTCTTAGAATGCGTGTATGGGAGCGTGGCAGTGGAGTGACAATGGCCTGCGGAACGGGTGCCTGCGCATCGACTGCGGCAGCAATAAAACAAGGTTACTGCTCGTTTGATGATGAAATATCTGTTGTGTTAGACGGTGGTACTCTGAAAATAAAAATAGAGCCGGACTATTCTGTTACCATGACGGGACCGGCAGAAATGATATACGAAGGAGATGTAATAGAATGATTACACCAAACACACATTACGCAGACTTAAAGGATTCATACCTTTTTTACAACATTGCACAGAAGACAAAGGCATATTTGGCAGCAAATCCCGATAAGCATCTTTATCGTATGGGCATCGGCGATGTATCACTTCCGCTTTGCGATGCTGTAATTCGTGCACTGCATGAAGCAGTTGACGATCAGGCGAAGAAAGAAAATTTTCACGGCTATATGCCCGAATGCGGAGCACCGTTTCTTCGTGAAACCATCGCAAAATACTATGCCGACAGAGGAGTAACAGTATCAACCGATGAAGTGTTTGTGTCCAGCGGTGCAAGTGACGAACTTGGTGATATTCTTGATCTTTTTGACCGAGGCAGCTCTGCACTTGTAATCGAGCCTGCATATCCTGCATATGTTGATGCAAATGTTATGGCTGGCAGAAAAATAGTACATCTTGCCTCGGGAAAAGATAATGGATTTTTGCCATCACCATCCGAAGAGGTTAAGGCGGATATTTTATATATTTGTTCTCCGAACAATCCGACAGGTGCAGTGTTCAGCCGTAATCAGCTTCAGGCTTGGGTGGATTTTGCAAATGAAAATGGATCTGTAATTCTTTTTGATGCGGCTTATGAGGCGTTTATAGAAGATGAAAGTTTGCCTCACAGCATTTTTGAATTAGATGGAGCAGAAACCTGTGCAATTGAAATTTGTTCACTGTCAAAAACAGCAGGATTTACAGGAACACGACTTGGTTATACTGTTATACCTAAAAAACTTGTAAGACAGGGAATGAATTTTAATGAAATGTGGGTAAGGAACCGCACCACAAAAACCAATGGTGTATCATACATAATTCAAAAAGGCGGTGCTGCAGTATTTACCCCCGAAGGTCAGAAACAAATTCATGATAATATAAAGGTTTATAAGAATAATGCAAAGGTGCTGATGAAGGCACTTGACAAACTTGGAATATGGTACTGTGGCGGTAAAAATGCTCCTTATATCTGGATGAAGTGTCCGGATGGTATGGGAAGCTGGGAGTTTTTCGATTATCTCTTAAATGAGATTCAGGTTGTCGGAACTCCAGGAGAAGGATTTGGCGCTTGCGGCGAGGGATATTTCAGATTTTCCACTTTCGGAAGTCCGGAAGATACGGTAGAAGCTGCAAATCGTTTGGTAAGTTTGCTTGGAAAGAAGTGATATGAATGCGAGATTATAAAGCAGAATTTGAAAATAGAGTCGAGTTCATAAAGTCTGTATTAGCTGATAGTGGTGCAAAAGGTATTGTGTACGGAAATAGCGGAGGTAAGGATTCTGCATTGGTTGGGATTCTTTGCAAAGCTGCTTGCGAAAACACTGTTGGAATTATTATGCCTTGTAGCACAAAACGAAATTATGATGAAGATGTGGTGGATGCAAAAGAGGTTGCACAGCAATACAGCATTGAAACGAGAACCGTGGATCTGACTCCTGTAAAAGAAGCAGAGATTAATGCACTTGCAGGCATAACGGAATTGAATAATTCAGCTCTAAGCAATATGGCACCTCGTATTCGCATGCTTACATTATACGCTATCGCTGCAAGTGAAAACCGACTTGTTGCAGGAACAGGAAACCGTAGTGAGGCTTATGTCGGTTATTTTACCAAGTGGGGTGACGGAGCACATGACTTTAATCCGATAGCTGATTTAACAGTAACGGAAATATATGAATTTCTCACATTCCTTAATGCTCCTGAATTTATAATAAAAAAAGCTCCGTCAGCAGCCTTGTTTGATGGTCAGACTGACGAAAGCGAAATGGGAGTAACCTATGCGGAATTGGATGCACATATTTCAGGAAAACACATTGCTGAAGATAAAGCTGCAATTATTGAAAGGTTACATAAAATAAGTGAACATAAAAGAAAAGGCGT
>JAFPAK010000219.1 GCA_017390825.1 Clostridia bacterium | reverse complement strand
CGAGTAAATCGGAGATAAACAGAGAAAACAAGAGAAATAAAGAGATTATAAAAAACAAATTAAAATATTTAAAATTTCTTATTGACATCCGGCCTCGCTTATGGTAAGATAATGCTTGTTGAAATTTATTACTATATTTATGGAGGAAACATTATGTCAACTTTTATGGCAAAACCCGGCGAAGTTGAGCGTAAATGGTATGTGCTCGACGCAGCAGGCAAACCCCTCGGTCGTGTAGCAGCCGTTGCAGCTACTCTTCTTCGTGGCAAAAATGAACCGATCTTCACTCCGCATGTAGATTGCGGCAATCATGTTATTATCATCAATGCTGAAAAGGCTGTCTTAACAGGCAATAAGCTTGAGGATAAGTACTATCGCCGTCACACAGGCTACATTGGCGGTCTTAAAGAGGTTCAGTACAAAACATTGATGGCTACCCGTCCTGAATTAGCAATGGAAGTTGCTGTTAAGGGCATGGTACCGGATACAACCATCGGCCGCAAGGCACTCACAAGACTCAGAGTTTACAAGGGCACAGAGCACAAGCATGAAGCTCAGAAACCCGCTGTATATGAATTTTAATTGAAGGGAGCAGAATTAATTATGTACGAAACCAAACCTTATTTCTATGGTACCGGCAGAAGAAAGAGTTCTGTTGCCCGTGTACGCGTTTACAACGGTACTGGTAAGATTACTATCAATAACCGTGATATCGACGATTACTTTGGTCTTGAAACACTCAAGCTCATCGTTCGTCAGCCCCTCGTTCTTACTGAAACTGCAGAGAAGTTCGACATCGTTTGTAATGTTGCAGGCGGTGGCGTAACAGGCCAGGCAGGTGCTATCCGTCACGGTCTTTCACGTGCTCTTCTCCAGTTCGATGAAAATCTCCGTCCTGCACTTAAGAAGGCAGGCTTCCTCACTCGCGATCAGAGAATGAAGGAAAGAAAGAAATACGGTCTCAAAGGCGCTCGCCGTGCACCGCAGTTCTCCAAGAGATAATCAAGTTCAATTTTCAAATCCCCAAGAACCCAGTGTTTTTGGGGATTTGTTCTATTTTAAGACCGCCTAAAACCTTGCAAAATTTTGGCGGTATGACACATATATGACACAAGTATGACACAAATATAATCATAAAAAATCAGGGTTGATGCACCGTCAACCCTGATTTTTCTATTTAACTTTGTTGTTATGCCAATTCATCAAGGATTGATTCACACATCATTCCAACAGATGTGGTGTCATATATAAGCATTATGAGTCTTTGTCTTAAACATAGAGTTATTTGGGTTATCAAGATTGTAAAAGAATAAAGAATCCTTTTGATTGTTTTGTATTCAAACGTGTTTTATATCATAAAAAATTCAAAAAAGGCTTTGAAATTTTTGAAAAAGTATGCTATAATTATTCTAACAACGTGTAGTTTGCATTGCGGAACGTAAGTCCTGTTGTGCAAGCTGCTTTTTTATTAGAGGATGGGAATTTATTATGCTAAACATCAATTCAACCGTTATATACGGCGGAAACGGCGCTTGCCGTGTATGTGATATACGCAAGGAGAAGTTTGGTAAGGAAACACGGAAGTTTTATATATTAAAGCCGGTCAATGATGAAAAATCCACCATTTATCTTCCGGTTGATAATGAAGTGCTGTTGAGCAAGATAAAAAAGGTAATGTCTAAAGAAGAAATTGATGCACTTATTGACAGCATTGCTGATCGCGATATCGAGTGGATCGAAGATAACCGTGAACGCAGCGAAAACTATAACAAGATACTTGATAACGGAGACCGCACCGACATTATGACACTCATAAAAACGCTATATTTGCAAAAACAGCAAAGAGCAGCCATCGGCAAAAAGTTACGAAACTCAGACGAAGCAGTGATGGCACGTGCAGAAAAGCTTTTATATGAGGAATTTGCTTTGGTGCTCAATATTAAAAAGGACGAAGTCGTACCGTATATTGCAGCAAGACTTGATAAATAACTCACAAACACGCAAGCAATTATAAAGGCATTGCTCTTATCGGAAAATATACACATTTTCTATTAAGAACCAGCATCGCATTTGGATGCCCGAACCCACTAACAATAAAAAGGGAAGATTTGTATTTTTGAACAAGTCTTCTCTTTCTTTTTGTCTGTATAGTGATATGTTGACTAAAGTCAGCGTGATATTTTCACGCTGCGAAAGTGGTATTAAGACCTTTGGGTTTAGTGATATTCTCCTCGCATATATCTTGCGAAGCAAATAATACTCGCTGAAGGCGAATAGAGTTGGCATAATATCGGTTATGGACATCACGCCTAATTGTCTGCGTTTTTTTATTGACAAAATCAGCAATTCACATTATAATAAGAAACAGATGTTACGCAACATATGTTTCTTATGAGAGGAGTTTTCATTATATGCCGCCGAAATGCAAATTTACAAAAGAAGAAATAGTTGAAGCAGCGCTGTCAATTACAAAACAGCACGGTATTGGGGCTGTCACTGCACGGGCGGTAGGCACTGAATTAAACTCATCCCCTAAAGTCATATTCAGCACATTTGAGAACATGGAGGAGCTGCAAAAAGGTGTCATCAATAAAGCAAGCTGCATATATCGTGATTATCTGAACTGCGAAATGGAAAGCGGCAAATATCCTGCATATAAAGCAAGCGGTATGGCATATATCCGATTTGCTAAGGAAAAAAAGGAACTGTTTAAGCTGCTGTTTATGCGTGACCGCTCCGGTGAAACGATTAATAATGATGATGAAGAGATAAAGCCCATCATCAAAATTATTATGAATAATACGGGACTTTGTGAAAAATCGGCAT
>JAFPAK010000218.1 GCA_017390825.1 Clostridia bacterium | reverse complement strand
TCGGTGAGATCTCAACTACGAGCTCTGAGAAGCCGCTGTTCCAATCGCCGCCGAAGAGCATTACGCCTGCTGAATATACATCTTTTTCAGCTGTGAATGATGCAAGATCAGCTATCTTATAGCGAAGAGTTCTTGTTTCGCCTACATTTGTGTAGTTTCCTGATTCCTTGCTCAACTCGCCATTGTTTGTCTTGAGCTTGTATGTGATTGACTGATAGTCTGTGCCATCTGCCTTCTTAGCTGAAACAACCTTAACATCGCACTCGATGATAGCATCCTTTTCGATAAGTTCATCAATCAAAGCATTGAGTTCTTTACAATCATCTGAATCTGCTGCCATTGAGAAGTTGATGTTTGCCTGCTGAGCCTTTACATCAGCAATGTTAACTTTCATTGTGCCCTTTGAGCAAGTGATGTTGTCACCAAGATCACCGTCGTTAACAGCGCCTGAGAGCCAACCCTCTGTCTTTGAATACCAATGAGTCATTGTTGCTCCCCACTTGATAAGGGCTTCACGCTCATACTCGGGATCGCTGGTTGTTGTATCATCAGCAGCTGTTGTATCATCAGCTGTTGTATCATCAGCAGCTGTTGTGTCATCAGCAGCACCCTCGTCAGCTGTATAGAGAGCAGAAAGTGTTACGAGATTCTCACCACAAGCGATCTGTTCGCCCTGGATCAACAAACCAAAATCCGGATCCTCTTCAATCAAACCAAGCTTGATTGTTGAAGTTGCACCAGGAGCTACTGTCGGAAGTGCATCGTCAGCAGGAGTTGCGTAACCATTCATGCCCTGGAATTTGATCTTAAGTGTCTTCTCTGTGTTGTTTGTTACATCAACATAAACGTCAGCTGTTGCTGTAGAAAGATTAGCTGACCAGTTAGTGTTGATCTGATTCCACTTGTCATATGTGCCTTCCTCGATTGTGTAAGTTACAGAACCGTCTTTAACGCCATATGAAAGTGAAGTTGATGTTGCTTCACCCCAGAAGCCTGTTGCAGCTACCCAGCTTTCAGCTTTATGATACCATGAAGCTGTAGAGCTGAATTTGAAGAACGGTGTTTTTGTAGTTTCTGCTGAAGTCATCATCTGAGCAACCGGAATTGCTACAAGAAGCATAGCCAAAGCGCAAACTACGCACAAAATTCTTTTTGTGAGTTTCATTGTCTTTTTCTCCTTTGAAATTTATATTTTAGTGAATATACACTACAGTAATTATAGCATTATTGACATTGTTTGTCAATAAAACAATAATTGTTAATATTCACAAAATACCAATTATTTTTTTATGTAAATTAACGGTTTTACGTAAACCAAATGCACGCAGGCAGTTCATTAAAATAATGGACTGCCTGCTAAACTTTTTAAATACTAGTAAGCTCTAAAAAATTATTCGTTGATAGCTGTAACAACGCCTGAACCTACTGTACGGCCGCCTTCACGGATAGCGAAACGGAGACCTTCTTCGATAGCGATAGGAGTGATAAGCTCAACATCCATATCTACGTTATCGCCAGGCATGCACATCTCTGTGCCTTCGGGAAGAGTGATAACGCCTGTAACGTCAGTTGTTCTGAAATAGAACTGCGGACGATAGTTGTTGAAGAACGGAGTATGACGACCGCCTTCATCCTTGCTCAATACGTAAACCTGACCACGGAACTTTGTGTGGGGGTTGATTGAACCGGGAGCTGCGAGAACCTGACCACGTTCAACCTCTTCACGAGCTACGCCACGGAGGAGGGCACCAACGTTATCACCAGCCTCACAGTATGTGAGTGTTTTACGGAACATTTCCATTGAAGTTACAACAACCTTACGGCGCTCTTCTGTAAGACCGAGGATCTCAACTTCATCGCCTGCGTTAAGAACACCACGCTCAACACGGCCTGTAACAACTGTACCACGACCTGAAATTGTCATTGTGTCCTCGATAGGCATAAGGAACGGAAGGTCAGCTTTACGATCCGGTGTGGGGATAAAGCTGTCAACAGCATCCATAAGCTCAAGGATAGGAGCATATTCAGGAGCTGACTGATCGTTAGAAGCGCACTCAAGAGCCTTAAGAGCTGAACCCTTGATGATCGGAGTGTCATCGCCGGGGAATTCGTAGCTGCTGAGTGTATCACGGATCTCCATCTCAACGAGTTCGAGAAGTTCCGGATCATCAACCTGATCGCACTTGTTCATGAATACAACGATTGACGGAACGCCTACCTGACGAGCGAGAAGAAGATGCTCTTTTGTCTGAGCCATCGGGCCGTCAGTTGCAGCGATAACAAGGATAGCACCATCCATCTGAGCTGCACCTGTGATCATGTTCTTAACATAGTCAGCATGTCCGGGGCAGTCAACGTGAGCGTAGTGACGGTTAGCTGTCTCATACTCAACGTGTGCTGTGTTGATTGTGATACCACGCTCTCTCTCTTCAGGAGCCTTATCGATGTTAGCGTAGTCTTCGAATTTTGCATTACCACCAAAGGAAAGAACCTTTGTGATAGCAGCTGTAAGAGTAGTCTTACCATGGTCAACGTGACCGATTGTACCAATGTTTACATGGGGTTTATTTCTTTCAAATGCTTCTTTAGCCATTTTAATGTGCCTCCCTATAAATGTATTTTTAGTTTTGAAGCTTTTGCTTAGTTTATATTGTAACAAACACAAGAATAAATATCAAGTGTTTTTACGAATTTATGCTAAAAAATCAGTCGTCCTTCTTGCTTCTCTGTGTCATGATCTTTTCAGCGATAGACTTCGGTACTTCCTTGTAGCCGTCAGGCTCCATTACATACTGACCGCGGCCCTGTGTCTTGGAACGAAGGTCGGTAGCGTAACCGAACATGTCTGCGAGCGGTACTCTTGCATTGATCTGCTTTGCACCTGCTCTGTCCTCAAAGCCCTGGATCTCGCCACGGCGTGAGTTAAGGTCACCGATAACATCGCCCATATACTCATCAGGAACGATTACAGTAACCTTCATGATAGGCTCAAGCAATACAGGATTTGCTTTACGGCAAGCCTCTTTGAATGCCATTGAACCGGCAATCTTAAACGCCATTTCAGAAGAGTCAACTTCATGATATGAACCATCGTAAAGAGTAACTTTAACGTCAACAACCTGATAGCCTGCAAGCACACCTGCCTGCATTGCGCCCTTGATACCTGCATCAACCGGTGCGATGAATTCCTTGGGAATCGAACCGCCGGTAACGGCATT
>JAFPAK010000217.1 GCA_017390825.1 Clostridia bacterium | reverse complement strand
TTCTTGACTGATGTCCAAGAAGTGCATCTACACCCCAGCCGCCATCAAGAAAGACTTTAATCTCCGCATCTATTGCGAATTGAAGAATCTGTCTTACATCTGTTATATTGACCATCTTATCATCCTCACAAATTCTTATTTGTTGTTCTGTTTTATCGCTAGCATCGCATTTGTCTGTACAAATGCTTTCTTGGGTTAAGTACAAACCCTTATTTCGATTTCATATCACGGCAGAGAAAAACAATGGTCTTTGCAAAGTCCTTTGCCTTATCTCTTAAAATGCTATCAGCCAAAGCTATCACTTCGAAATTTATTATACATAAAAAGAATAGTGATTTCAAGTTATATTCCGACTTCGTCGGAGTGATATTATTACCTGCGGTAATAGTATTATTGAAACCTTTCGGTTTCAGTGTTATTTTATTCGCCCTGAAACTGCTGCGGGCAATATAACTTGTCAATAGACAAATACCACTGCGAAGCAAAAAAACTTGCCAAATGCGAATAAAACTGCGAAACTTCCCATAAGGAAGTCTCGCAACGGTGGTATTTTTAAATTTTATTCTTCTTCCGGTTCTTCAACTGCACGTTCGGATCTACCGTAGAGCTGTGTGTTTTCAAGGACGATGCTTGCAAGCCAATCGTTGATGCAATCGCCGTCAATTCGCCATTGCCAGTTGCCACCGAGTGTTGACGGGGTATTTATACGCCCCTCCTCACCGGCGCCGATAAGATCCGGCATCATCAATATGCAGGTATCCGCAACGGAAGCGAGTGCCGCACGCATCATAGTCCAGTTTATACCCTCATCGGGAGTAACGTGCAGATACTTTTTCGCCATCTCAACATCGGATGGGGAAGCAGATTTCGTCCAACCGAGAATAGTATCGTTATCATGCGTTCCGGTATACACCACGCAATTATTGGGATAGTTATGCGGCAGATAATCGCTTTCCTCACGGGTATCAAATGCAAACTGCAATACCTTCATACCGGGGAAGCCCGACTCTTTGAGCATTTTCAGCACTGCCGGAGTAAGATAACCGAGGTCCTCTGCAATAATAGGCAGCTCCTCGCCAAACTCACGGCGCAGTTCCAAAAACAGATCCATATCAGGACCTTTCATCCACTTACCGTCCTTGGCATTTTCAGCACCGAACGGAATTGCGTAAAACGACTCAAAGCCACGGAAATGATCAATACGCACTTTATCATAGATCGACAGAGCATAGCCAAGTCTGCGTTTCCACCAGGAATAACCGTCTTCCTTCATACCCTTCCAATCATAAAGGGGGTTTCCCCAAAGCTGACCGTCTGCCGAAAAAGCATCAGGCGGACAGCCTGCAACCTTCTTGGGCTTCAGGGTTTTTGAAAGTAAAAACTGCGACGGCTCCGCCCATACTTCGCAGGAATCGTATGCAACATATATCGGAATATCACCGATGATGCCGATTCCCTTTGCGTTAGCGTATTTCTTCAGTGAGCGCCACTGCTCATTAAACTTGAACTGCACAAAGCGATAAAAATCAATGTCGTTTGCATATTGCTCCTTTGCATTCTCTATCGCCGTTGTTTCACGAAGCCTCAGCGGTTTTTCCCACTCTATCCACGCAACATCGTTGTGTGCGTTTTTGAGTGCCATGAAAAGCGCGTAATCATCCAGCCACCAACTGTTTTTCTTGCAGAATTCATTATACTTTTCATCGGGAGTAAACCGTGAAAATGCCAACCTCAGCAACGGCAGTCTTGTGTAATACAATTTACCGTAATCCACTTTATTTTTATCACTGCCGAAATCGGTATTGTAAAATTCCGCCTCTGTCAGCAGGCCCTCTGAAATTAGCAGTTCCAGATCAATAAAATACGGATTGCCGGCAAACGAAGAAAACGACTGATACGGCGAATCGCCGTAGTTAGTGGGATTTAGCGGAAGTATCTGCCACCACTTTTGCCCCGCCTTCTCCAAAAAATCTACAAATCTGAACGCTTCTCTGCCGAAGGTACCTATTCCGCCTCGTGACGGTAAAGAAAATATCGGCATTAAAATTCCGCAGCTTCTCAAAATAAAAACTCCTATCCTTTAACTGCTCCCGAAAGCACGCCCTTGATAATATGCTTCTGGCAAGCGAAATAAATAATAACTATCGGCAACAGGCACAGCATGATAAGTGCCATGGTTGCACCGTAATCGACTTGACCATAGCTTCCCTGCAGATACTGTATCTGAATGGGGATAGTACGGTAAGCTGTTTTGTCCAAAACAAGATACGGAAGGAGATAGTCATTCCATACCCACATTATTTCAAGAATACCCACAGAAATGTATGTGGATTTCATTATCGGCGCAACAACATAGAAAAATGTCTGGAAGGTGTTGCAGCCGTCGATCGTTGCCGCTTCCTCAACATCAAGCGGAATACTCTTGATAAATCCTGAGAACATAAATACCGCAAGACCTGCACCAAAGCCTAGATAAACTATCGGAATAGTCCACGGTGTATCAAGTCCCAGCTTGTCTGCCGTTTTTGAAAGTGTGAACATTACCATCTGGAACGGCACGACCATTGAAAAGATACATAAATAGTATACCACTTTACAGAACTTACTGTCAACACGGTTAATGTACCATGCTGCCATTGATGTGCACAGAAGTATAAGCACAACCGATAATACGGTTATGATAGCACTGTAAAGTATCGCATTATAAAACGGATACTCACCAAAGGTAATACCCTTGATATAATTATCAAATCCGACAAATGTATCAGAGGCCGGCAGATTGAAGAGAGATGTGGTAATAGCATCCTTTGTTTTGAAGGAGTTATACAACACGATAACGATAGGGGAGACCCAAAGCAGCGTTATCAAAGAAAAAACAACGGTAAGAACCCATCTTCCGATCTTCTGAAGACGCAATGCATTTTCCTTCATTATTGCTGCACCTCCTTACTTCTTGTAAAGTAGAGCTGTGCAAGTGCGATCACTACAACTACTACAAAGAATATGACTGCCTTTGCCTGACCGACACCCATATTAGTGGTGCTTTCATAGAAAGACTTATAAATATTAAGAGCCAGCATTTCTGTTTCCTTGAACGGTTTACCACCGGTAAGAGCCAGGTTCTGGTCGAACAGCTTGAAGCCGTTAGTAAGTGTTAAGAAGGTACAGATAGTGATAGACGGCATTACCGACGGAATTGTTATTCTACGCAGCAACTGCCATGAGTTTGCTCCGTCGATCTTTGCTGCTTCAACATATTCAGTGGGAACATTCTGTAGTCCGGCAACATAAATTATCATCATATAACCTATCTGCTGCCACGCTACCAAAATTACTAATCCCCAAAAACCGTAGGTCGAATTCAATGCGAGTGATGAATTCAAAAATCTTGCGATGATCTCATCAAGTATTATCTTCCACAGATATCCGAGAACGATACCACCGATAAGATTAGGCATAAAGAATACGGTTCTGAATACATTTGAACCCTTTATACCTTTTGTAAGCACATATGCTACTGCAAATGCAACTATATTTATAACGACTACCGAAACCACGGTGAACAGCACCGTAAACCAAAAAGCATGACCGAAGTTGTTATCCGTAAATGCCTTAACATAGTTATCGATTCCTACAAATGTCGTATTTCTCAAAGTTTTAAAACGGAAAAACGATAGATATATACCCCATATAAATGGCCAAACAAAGCCTATGCAAAATGCAATAAAGGTTGGAAATAAAAATAACGGCGACCATTTTTTCATGGCGCGAATTTGACTTAAATTCTGCAACGCAGAAGAACTGCGCTTTCTTTTTTTACTCATTAGCCAAACCCCCTTGGCAAGAAAAATCTAATGGAGGGGTACAGACTGTAACGCCCGTACCCCTCGGTTTATTGCTTAAAAATAAACTGAATGATTATTGATTACTGTTTTGAGAGTGTGTACTGCTCTGCCCAGCCATCAACGAATGCTGTCTTAACTGCATCCCATTCGCCTTTGCCTGCTGAATAAGCTGCCATTGCGTCAACAACGCCTGCACGCCATGTATCAACATTCGGAGTGTAGTTGAATGCCCAAGATACGTTGTAGCAACCGTCAGCAACATACTGATTCATGATGTTACAAAGAACGTTGTCAACATCCTTAGCCTTCTTGAACGGAGATACAAATCCCATATCCTCTGCAAGAGCGGTTGTGCCTTTTTCAGATGTAACTACCCACTTCAAGAAGTCGAGAGTAGCCTTCTGATCAGCTTTAGAAGCCTCAGAGTTTACTGCCCAGTAGTTCTCTGTACCGCAGCAAAGACCCTGATTCTCATCTTTAACGCCTACATAGATCGGGAGATAACCGAGATTCTCATCGCCAACATCAGCAACATTTGAATACTCCCAAGTACCGTTCTGATAGAATACAGCCTTACCAGCCTTGAACTCTGCTGCTGCGTCGTTCTGCTCTGATGTGAGAGTTGTCGGGTCGATAGTTGAGTTATTGATGTAAAGATCCCAGATGTTCTTGAAGTTTTCAAGATATGTACCCTTGATAGTAGCGGGCTGTGATGTTACACCGTCTTCTTCAAACTCATAGTAAAGCGGCATGTTTGCAAGGTGACCGGAGAATCTCCAGCTTGAGCTTGATGCAAGACCTGCTGATGCAAATGCAGCAAATCCGAGATCATCTTTTCTTGCTGTGATATCCTCTGCAACCTCTTTAAGCTTTGCATAAGATTTGATATCTTCAACCTTATAGCCTGCTTCTGCGAGAAGCTTTGTATTTACGATAATACCATAGCCTTCATAAACGTAAGCAACACCGTAAACTGCATCGCCCTCTTTAAGTGCAAAATCATCTGATGTGAGTTCAGCATAAACTTCTGAATCAGCAAGGTCAAGACAATAGTCTTTCCAGCTCTCAAGACCTACTGTACCGCTTACCTGGAACAGTGTAGGAGCTGCATCCTTATCGATCTCTGCTGTAAGAGTTTCTTCATATGTACCTTCTGCTGCAGTAACTACCTTAACTTCAACACCGGTTTCTTCGGTGTAAGCTTTAGCAAGTGTCTGCCATGCAGCATCCTGCTCGGGCTTGAAGTTGAGATAATAAACTGAACCTACTTCTTCCTTGGCACAACCTGCAAACAGGCAAAGTACCATTGCCAATACCATTACGATGGATAATACTTTTTTCATACTGAAAAATCCTCCTTATTTTGTAGTATTTAAAATCGAAAAAGATCATTAATAATTTGTCTTTCCCGACTTCCATCAAGTGTATTATAGCATTTTCTTTGTGCAAATTCAATAGACGTTTTTCACAATATTTAAAAGATTTTTTGACCAAATTCACAAAACGAACTTGTAAATATATAATTCATCGGTGGAATTTTATTATGTTAGTGTAAAATTAATTCTATTTTTGTATTATTTTCATATCGCATATCTATGTATCAAGCAAAAACTCAACTATAACTCCTGCCGTATAATTCCGACCATTACGGTGATATCATCTTCGTGTCCGTCATCACGGCGCCGTGCGGCGCTTTGGGCGATATGCTCCGCTATCTGCTGTGCAGAGGAATTACGGTATTTATGCAGCGCCTCATCAACCCATTCAGTGCTTTGTGAGGATACGCCGTCGGAAAACATTACAACAATATCCTTTTGCTCCAGCACCGTGGTACATCGGTCGAACTCGACATTACGAAGTATGCCTGCTGGATAGCTGCTGCAGGTCGCTCTGCCTATCTTTCTGCCCTTTTTAATGATAGTTTCGGGCGTGCCCGCTTTATAAAATTCTGTTTCGCCGGAAAACAAGTCGATACTTGTTATGTCCACCGTAGCAAGTGACTCATCGCTGGATTTAAACAGCATTGCGGAATTGATAAGCTTAAGCGAGCAATCGAATCCAAATCCTGCTTTGATAAGCTTGCTTATAAGTCCCGATGCCATTGCCGAGTCTACCGCAGCCCTGCCGCCGCAACCCATACCGTCAGACAGTATCATAACTGTCTTGCCCCTGCCGTCATCAAAAAACGAATAGCTGTCGCCGCATAGCTGCTCGTTTTTACAGCATATCTGCGAAACTCCCGTTTCAACACGGTAATTTGCCTTTTCGCATACTGTAATGAGCATGGATGTATCTCCTTTTACGATACACGGTACCTCAAACCTTCTGTTGCATACACGGGAAAGTCTTGTTATCAGCTCACGCTTGTTTACAATAGTGTCATCGCAAAGCGGCGCACGGATCTCAACGGTCATACGACGGCTCATATCCGTCTTACAGCAAACATCTGTCGGCTGAATTCCCATCGAACGCAGTACGCTGTCAATACGGTCGGCTGTTTCAGTATCAAACCGCTCGCTGCGGTTCAACTCGGTCGCCATATCCGAAAGCATATCCGAAAGACCGCTCATCTGATCGGACACCGCCTGACGTATCTGTGTTATGCGCCGTTCTGCAGCAAGACGGCTTTCATATAGTGTATAGTGCTTTTTTAAGCTTTCTATCACCGCATCAGGTGAAATGCAGCGTGTATTCCATTCCTTGGGACGATCCTCGGGTGTTATCTCGCCGGATCTGTGAATGGTTCTGCAAAGTTGTGCAAGACAGTCGTATGTGGAGCTTTTGCGGCTTTCAAAGCAATGTATACGCAGTCCGCATTTAGCACACGCCTCGTTTTCTACCTGCACAAAAACATTTGTCAGCTTTGGTGTATTCTTTTCGCAAAGGCGGTTGGAGACCTCCTCGACCGTCTGTGATACATCAGACAGCGCTTCACCTGCAAAGCGCATACGCATCACCATATTTTTACGCAGTCCGTCCACACGGGCAAGCTGAGGGGCGGGCGCAAAAAAGTCCCCGATCTTTTTTATTGCGCCCTTTGGCAGACTAAAAAATAAAACCGAGCCTATCACCGCCTCCGAAAAAACCTCGGCAATACCGATACTACCATAAAACCCCGAAAGCACCGTAATATGCCCCAGCAAAAACGCAATGCAGGTAGCAAATTTACCTCCATCGCAAAAAATACCGCCGAGCAATCCGGAAAGTGCATACGCACCTATTATATAAAACATATTGTCTGACACAATGCTCATTGCAAAGCCGAATACTACACCGCATATTGCACCCGCTGATTCTCTACCGAAGCGTGAAGCGGATATTATCAGCATTACCGATAGAATTCGTGCCGGTGATATCCCGAAAATATCAAACGACGCCACGGCACAAAGTGCTATTGCAATGCAGGCGACGCATGAACATAACTGTTCTGTCGAAAGTCGGGAAAGTGTTTTAGTTCCGCCGATTATCGGCAGTCCTAACGATATAAAATATGCCACTCCAACCGCTATGAGCAGCTCGGAAATATGTATTATGACCTCGTCAAGCGACACCGAATCGGTAAGCAGCATAACAACGCTGCTGAATGCACAGCCTATACCGCTTGAGAACATACCAATGTTAAATGAGGTCTTGTTCAGAAAAGCGTTGGTAAGCATTTTTACAGCAACCGACATTATAACAGCGCTGATGTAACGGACAGATGGCTCTCCGTTTGCGGTAGAAATCGATCCTAGTATCACTCCAAAAAGAGCGGAAAGTGAAAATTCACCCGGCAAAGACGGCGCAAACGCAATGCCGAACGGCATAAATGAGCCGAAAACCGTTGTTTTGGAAAACAGTATCGCTCCAATAAATGAACATATATGTAAAAACACATACCGTGCTGCGTGTATTTTCTCCGTGACCTTTACTGTGCCTGATCCATTCACTATACCTACCGCCTTTTTATCTGATTATATTTTGAGTATATCTGTGTCAGTAGGTATATTTTGTCATTTTGTGCAATGCGTATTGCGAATGAATAAGGCTAATCGTATCACATCTGCTTGCATTGTGCCGAAAAAAGAATACAAATAAAATTTATTAATATAATTTGCGATGAAAAGCAGGCATATTTTTAAAGAAAAAGGCTCCCACTAAAGATGGGAGTCTTTTGAATAAACAACAGTTTTATCTTACCTGATCGTTTTCCTTCTTGTTTTGGCTCTGATTCTGGTTGTTCTTGTTCTGAGCCTTATTCTGGTTGTTCTTGTTCTGAATATTTTCTGACATTATATTTTTCTCCTTTAAATGATTAACGCAATACATTGAAAAATGCTCTGCGTTGTGATATTATTATTTATATATAACTTAAAATTATTCATTGCGAGGGTGCTATGTTAAAATTAGTGCTGTCCCGATCGGGGTACGGAAAAACTCACAAAATAAACGAAGAATTAAAGACCCGCTGTTTAAACGGCGAAAAAGGTCTTGTTTTGCTTGTGCCCGAGCAGTATTCTTTTGAAGCCGAGCGTGAGATGCTGCAGCTTGTCGGCGCATCTCACATAAAGGATATTGAGGTTTTGAGTTTTACAAGACTTTCAAATAAATTTTTTGCTCTTTACGGCGGACACCGCAAGCGTGCTATCGACATCACCGGAAAGACCGCTATGATGGAGCTTGCAGTTAAAAAGGCAAGCGGTGAGATCGAACTGTTTTGCCGACAAATAAAAAGCCCCGAATTTATTGAAAATCTTTTGGATCTTGATAATCAGTTCAAGCGTCTGTGTGTCAGCTGTGATGATCTTATGCTGCTTTCCGAAAACAAAAAGGGAATTTTCAAAAAAAAGCTGAGAGAAATATCAGTAATTTTGGCGGAATATCAAAATCTTTTGAACAATGAATTTTACGACCCGCTTGATGATCTTACTCTGATGGCAAAAATGCTTTCTGATCATCCGTATTTTGACGGCAAGCAGGTATATCTTGACGGATTTTCGGGCTTTACCAACCAGCAGCTGCTGGTTATGGAAAAAATAATTGAAAAAAGCGAGAATGTTACCGTAACGCTTTGCTATGACGGCACTGCGCCGACTGCCGCAGATATGCTTTTTCAGAATGCGGCAAGCACGGCGCATACGCTTAAAAAAATTGCAAAAAATAACGGTATTGAAATCGCAGAGGATGAAGTTCTTTTATCCGAAAACCGCTTTAAAAGCGAAGCGCTTGAACATCTTGAAGCCAATATTTTCAGAAGCGATGCAAATATCTTCAGCGAAGAATGTGATGATATTATTCTTTGCAACGCACGGAATATTTATGATGAATGCGATTATGTTGCCAGAACTATCCACCGTCTTGTGCGCAACGGAACTTACCGCTGGAGAGATTTCGCTGTTATTGCACGCCGCAGCGCAGATTACAGCCAGATAATCGGTGCAGCATTTGCAAAATACGGTGTTCCCGTGTTTGTTGACGACCGTGTAAGTGTTGAAAATATGGCTGTTTTCCGTGTTGCGATATCCGCAATGCAGGCGGTGATAAAGCGATATGATACCGACAGCATCATGTCAATGCTTAAAACCGGTGTTTGCAGTATATCTCCTGATGACATTGCAGCTCTCGATATTTACACATGCATATGGCGCATTGACGGTGATGATTGGTTGAGCGAATGGGTAGGCAATCCCGAGGGAATGTCTGCAAAAGTAACAGAAAAGACCGAAAAAGCACTTGCTCATCTCAACGAACTACGCAAATATATCGTTGAAATACTTGATATTGTAAAAAAAGGGTTGCTTTCAAAAAACGCTGCGGGTATTTCAAAAGCGCTGTTTTGTTTTACCGAAAAAATAGAGGCGCCGAAAAATCTTAAGGCACTTTCTCAAAAGCTTGATGATGACGGAAATCTGCGTGAATCTGAAATGCAGGTACGCTCTTACGATTTATTCATATCGTTGCTTGACCAGCTTGTTATGGCACTTGAGGATGATATCGACGGCGATAAATACTGCGAGCTGTTTTGTTTATCGCTGCGGCTGATGGACATCGGCTCAATACCTCAAGGGCTTGATCAGGTGGCAGTCGGCTCAGCAGAACGTATGCGTCCGAAATCGCCTAAAATCACCTTTGTGATTGGCGCAGTTGAGGGAAAATTTCCCGAAATACGACTTGGCACAGGGCTTTTCAGCGATGACGAGGCGCAGGATCTGTGCGGCAGAGGTATCGAGGTACCGTGTTACAACGAAAAAATTGCGGCAGACGAGCTTTATCTTGCCTATATTGCACTTTGTACTCCCTCGCAAAAGCTGTATGTCACGAGAAGTCTTGCTGATTTGAAAGGTGAGGCTTATTCGCCATCTCAGATAATTGAGGAAATAGAGCACATCTTCCCGAATTGTAGAAGGGAAATCGCCGAAATTGAAGATGTAAACGACGCAGAATGCGAGCAGGATCTGCTCGCACTGATCAGCAGGGACAGCGGTTTTATCGGCAAGGATGCCGCTTGTGCAAAGCAGTATTTTGCTGAAAATGATAACAACGCATATCAACGCATAGCAAGCGCTGAAAACAGGGATATGTCGATTACAGCCGACACGGCTTTAAAGCTTTACGGCAAGGATATTTATATGTCGGCATCCAAAATTGATGTATTCCATAAATGCGGATTTTACTATTTCTGCAAATACGGACTCAAAGCCGCTCCGGTGCGTGTTGCAAGCCTTGATATGCTGCAACGAGGCACACTTGTGCATTATGTGCTTGAACAAATGATACAAAGCTATTCGCCGGATGACATTGAAAAGTTAAACGACAGCGGTCTTTATTCGCTTGTACGTGAGCACACCGATAACTTTATTGCTGAAAATCTATCAGGCAGAACGCTGACTGCGGCTGAAAGGTACAATATTACTTCGGCTGCAAAGATGCTTACCGTACTTATAAGACGAATATTTGAGGATCTTTTACAGTCCTCATTTGCGCCGTGTAATTTTGAACTTAATATCGGCGGCGAAAATCCTGATATAGATACATACGAAATCAATTTCGGTGACGGCAGACTGCTTATCACCGGCAAAGTAGACCGTGTCGACAGCTATTATAAGGGAAATGAGCGGTATCTTCGTATAATTGACTATAAGACGGGAGCTGTTGACTTTAATCTTGCTGACTGCTACTACGGCCAGAATCTACAGATGCTTGTGTATATGCTTGCTATTATGAAAAACGGCAAGGAGCATTACGGTGACTTTTTGCCTGCCGGTATACTTTACACCAAAGCAAAGACCAAAGCACTTTCTGCAGATAAGATCTCAGAAGAGGAGTTAAACAACGAACAGAAAAAAGCGCTTCGTCCTGCCGGTTTTGTTCTTAATGACACGGATGTACTAAACGCAATGTCCGAAAACTCCGATATATATTTGCCTATAATCCGTAATAAGGACGGATCACCCAGAGCAAAATCCTCGTGCTATACCATCGAGCAGTTCGGCGTGCTTGTGCGGCATATAGAAGAGCTGCTCAAGAAAATGGGCAACACGCTGCACTCGGGCAGGATCACGGTATCTCCGCTTGACGGTTGTGGCAGCAGCGCTTGTAAATACTGTGATTACAGTTATGTCTGCAATCATACCGATCAGGCAGAAAAGATCGACTCAATGAGCGTTGACGAGGTTATCAGCCGTATGAGCCAAGACCTTGAAAGGGAGGGAGAATAAATGGCAATTGAATTTACCCCTGCACAGAAAAATGCTATCAATGCACACGGCAGAGTACTTGTTTCCGCTGCCGCAGGCTCGGGTAAAACCGCGGTACTTGTTGAAAGAGCAGTGCGCCTTATCACCGACGAAGTCTCCCCCGTAAATGCAGACCGACTGCTTATTGTAACCTTTACAAAGCCCGCTGCTGCGGAAATGCGCGAACGAATTTCTCTGCGGCTTTCGGAAATTGCAAGAGAGCATCCCGAAAATGAGCGTTTACAGCGACAGCGCATACTTATTAAAAAAGCGGCGATAGGCACTATCGATAGCTTTTGCAACACACTTGTTAAGGAATATTTTTATAAGCTTGATGTGCCGGCTTCGTTTTCGCTGGGCGACAACGGCGCTATACAGAACATCTACCAAAGTGCATTGGATACGGTACTCGGCAGAGCATATGAAAAAGAGGACGAGGATTTTCTGACTCTTATAAGTATGTTTGAGCATTCCGACTACAAGCTTCGCGAGGCAATGATGTCGATGTACCTTTACACACGGTCGATACCGTATGTTGAAAAGTTTTTTGAATGCACAAATAAGATGTATGAGAACATTACCGATGACGATATCTGGTTCAGCGCTGTCTATTTAAAGACACTTTCAAAGGTAACACCTGTCATCAACCGTTTTACCTCGCTACTTTGCGATATGGACTCGCTGGACGAGGATGATCCTATGATCCAAAAGGGCGTTTACGATCATGCAAGGCAATGTTACACTATGCTTTGCAAGGTAAAGGATGCAGCAGAAAGCAAGGATTGGGACGGCGCATACCATACGTTAAAATATTTCTCTGCAGGAAGATTTCCGACGATTTCAAAGTACCATGATCCCGATTTCAAGGAGCTTGTAAAATCAGCATGTGACGGAGCTAAATCTGCTCACAGTTCACTTAAAAAAATATTTTATACAGACAGAAAAAAGCTGATCGACCACACAAATGCGACCTATCCTGCTATAAAGGCGCTTCAGCGGATTATTACAGAATATGAAAAAGAAGTGTTCAGCCGTAAATGTGAGCAAGGCATACTCGGCTTTGACGATGTTGAACGGGCTGCACTAGAGCTTCTTGTGGACGAAAACGGCGATTACACCGAAGTTTCACGAGAGCTGTCTGCAAAATACGCTGAAGTTATGGTAGACGAATATCAGGACACCAACGACCTTCAAAATGCTATTTTTTTAGCGCTGTCTGACGGAGGCAAAAAGATGTTTTCGGTTGGCGATGTTAAGCAATGTATCTATCGCTTCAGACAGGCAAATCCGAAGAATTTCCTTGCTTTGCGTGAAAGCCTGCCTGATTATACACAAGGCAGCACCGATAGCAAGGTAGTTATGTCCGGAAACTTCCGCTCAGATAAATCGGTGTGCGACTATGTCAATTTCGTGTTTGAGCACATTATGTCGAAAAATGCTACGCAGATGGATTATCTTGCAGAGGATGCACTAGACCCCCATGCTGATATAAATGGGGAAAGCGGTGTTATGCTGCGGCTTATCGACAACGCTGATAAAGACCTTGGATTTGATGCAGAATCGGCATATATTGCAGATTTTATAAAGAAAAAGATAGCTGAAACAAATGAGTCTTCAGAGCCTTATAAATACAGTGATTTCTGCGTGCTTTTGCGTTCAAGAGGCAAGGCAGCGTTGATAGGTGAGGAGCTTTATGCAGCGGGCATACCATATTGGACAGATGAATTCAAAAACTATTTTGAACTGCCCGAAATAAAGGGAATGATCTCTTTTTTGCAGTGTATCGACAATCCGCATAAGGATATTCCGCTGCTGGCAACGATGCTCGGCGATGTTTATATGATAAGCACCGATGAGGTTGCAAAGGCAAGAGCGGCTTGCAAAAACACCGATCTTTACACCTCGCTTTTACAGTTTCGCAAAAATTCCGTGGCAATCGACGAGTTTTTAGCATCACTTGAGCGCTACCGTACTCTGACTGTTTCAAGCTCAGTCTCACAGCTTATACGCAGAATTTACGACGAAACGGGATTTATGAACATCTGCTCGCTGAAAAGTGCAGATGCCGCCTCAAATCTTTATTTGTTTGCAGAAAGAGCGGAAAGCTTTGAAAAAAGCGGCGGCAGGGGACTTTGTGCATTTATCCGCTATATTGAAAAAGCGGCAAAGCGTGATAAGGATGCCGCCGGTGCCTCAGCCGTTTGTGAAACGGACAATGTAGTTCGTATTATGACCGATCACCATTCAAAGGGCTTGCAGTTCAGAGTTACGATAATTGCTGATATCACTAAGCCATTCAACACCTCTGACGAGATACCGATGTATCAGATAAACAGCAACTCCGGAATAGGTATCAGTTATATGAACAATGATAGCACAATGAAATATCCCACATTACCGCAGATGGGTATTGTTGCAAGCAACGCAGCAGAGAGCAAGGCTGAAGAAGTGCGTGTGCTTTATGTTGCACTCACCCGTGCACAGAATATACTTATGGTGACAGGCACATTTTCCAATCTCGCCAAAACGCTTAATACAATATCAGAAAGCATATTGCCGTCGAGAGTTCCGGGTAGAACAGATGAAGCGTTTGTGCGCTCATCACGCTCGCCTGCCGACCTTCTGCTTGCAACCGCATTGCTTCATCCATCCTGCTCGTCGCTTCGTGACTACGCAGGGTTGAATTTTGCGCCCGATATCGCCCACGGCGAGATAGATACGCAAATAATAGATGCGTATGATCTATGCTCGTTCAAAGGCACCGATACCGATATAACACCGGCTGAATATGATGCGACAGAGCTTTTATCACTCAAAAAACGGCTTGCTTATGAATATCCTCATAAGGGCGTGAATGAAATAGCTGCAAAACAATCGGCATCTGCGATAGCCCACGCACAAAGCGGTGCTGAATATTATTTCACCGGTATACCCATGTTTATGAATAGCGGTAAGCCGGGCGGTGCGGCGCGCGGTACTGCCGTACATAAATTTATGGAGATATGTGATTTTGCACAGGCAGAACACGATGTATCTGACGAGATGCTCCGCCTTTATGAAGCAGGCAAGCTGAATAAAGAGGAAAATGATTGCATAGATGTAAATAAGGTACAGAAATTCTTTTCTTCACCGATTTATAACCGAATCAAAAATTCCGATAAGCTATACCGTGAATTTGAATTTATGACCGAAATGCCGGCATATCTGATCGAGCCTGATACAGAGGTTGATAAATCGGAAATGATAGTTATTCAAGGCGTTGTTGACTGCGCTTTTGTTGAAAACAATGAGATGGTTATAGTCGATTACAAAACCGACAGGGGAAAAACCGAACAGCAGCTTAAAGATCAGTACGGTATTCAATTGAAGATTTATGCTTATGCTTTAAAAGAAGTTCTCGGACATACAGTAAAACAGTTATATCTTTATTCCTTCGAACTAGGCAAAGAGATTAATATTGAGTTTTAAGCGCACTTATGATATCATAAGGGTGTGATCCGTCTGCTTTTCATAGTTTTGCAGGTATAAACGGTACAAAATCAAGGAGTATTAAGGGTTATGAAAATGAAATCGATATCATCGGTTATTTTGGCTTTGTTCGCTGTATTCTCACTTTGCTCATGCGGTAATTCCGCCACAGAAACCGCTGATAATATGACATCAACAGCGGCGACAACTGTTTTCGTCAGCAGCACAACTGTTGAAAATAAATCCGATACAACAGAGCAGCCATTTTCCGAAACTGCAAGCGCTGCTGCAACTGTCGCCGGCATAACAGCATCATCCAAAGTAACCGAAAACACAACTGTTAATACAACGAAGCCTGCGGCTACAACGGTAAGAACCAATGCATCCAAATCAACCAAAGCTACTGTTGCTGAAACTACCGCAACCGCATCTACAACTAAAATGCAGAGCAAATATACCGCAGAGATAACACTCAGCTCGTCTGCTATATTCAGCGGCAAGGGTGTCACGGTAAGCGGCAGCACCGTCACAGTAAAGGATGCCGGCACATATCGTATCAAAGGCAGCTTCAACGGGCAGATCGTTATTGATAATGCTGCAAAATCAGAAAATATTACCCTTGTTCTTGCAGGTGTAACGGTATCCTCCAACAACGCCGCACCGCTCTACATCAAAAATGCGGCAAAGGTCATCATCTCCACCGAAAAAGGTACTACCAACACCTTTACCGACAACCGCACTAACCAGAATTCCGACAACGCCGCTTGTATTTATGCTGATGATGATATCACACTAAACGGTGAGGGAACGCTTATTATAAACGGTAAGCTCAACAACGGTATCCGCACAAAAAATGATCTTAAGATCACCGCAGGCACTGTTAAGGTGACCGCTGAGAAAAACGGAATAAGAGGCAACGGCAGCGTTACGATAAAGGGAGGTAACGTGACCGTGAGCTGTAAAAAAGACGGTGTTAAAAGCTCCGAGACCGCTAATCCCCAAAAAGGCTTCATCGAAGTAACGGGAGGCACCTTAAACATCACCGCAGGAGATGACGCATTTCAGGCGCCGAGAAAGATAACTATTTCGGGCGGTAGCCTTACTCTTTCTGCCGAGGGCAAGCTCTATAAGTGCGATGCAGCAGGCGGAATTTCCGTAAATGAAAACTGTGTTAAGGAGATAGCTTCGTGATAATTAAAATCACCGATATGATACAAATCAACGTCAAGCGTGTCTTGTTCCTCGCTCTTATATGCTGTATGATACTGTTTATATGGTCGCGTTCAACAGTCAGCATAGAACAGTCATTGGAGCAGAGCGGTACTGTTACCGAGATAGTTGAGGCGGTACTTGAAGCGCTTGATGTTGATGACAGCGGCATTGATATTATGCACATAGTCCGAAAATCGGCGCATTTTGCAGAATTCGCACTGCTGGGGCTGCTTGTCGGCGCATACAATATCCGATATAAGATGCTCAAAATACGCTATTTGCTTTTTGCAAGTGAGATATGCTTTTTTGTTGCACTAATAGATGAAACGATACAAATATTTGCAAACCGAGGCGCACAGCCAAGCGATGTTATGCTGGATTTCGCAGGCTCGCTGACGGGTGTACTGCTTATCACCCTCGCAATTATGCTGAAAAATAAATTTAAAAAGAAGCGTTAAACAAAATCCTCCGATACTGATTATATATCGGAGGATTTTTGCATCACATCAACTGCATTACACACTGCTTATTCAGTCAATCAATCAATTGATTGATTGACTATTAATCAGGTTAACTGATTTTCAAATAAATACCGCAGAGCAATAGCGTTATGTTGTTAGCGAAGTTTTTGTTTTAGTATATACTGTTCGATTAGAACCAGCATCGCATTTGTATGTACAAATGCATTTGGGCTGAAGCCCAAACCCACTAACAACAGAAAAGAGAAGATTCGCTTATCACGAGTCTTCTCTTTCTTTTTTGTCTGTATAGTGATATGCTGACTAAAGTCAGCGTGATATTTTTGCTTTGCAAAAGTGATATTAAACCTATCGGTTTAGTGATATTCTATTCGCTTATAACTTGGCGTAGCCAAATAACACTCGGCTGAAAGCCGAATATCACTGCGAAGCAATATCACTCGCCGCAAGGCGAATAGAGTTGCAGAAATGTTCGTTAAGAACATTTCTGCATAAACTCTGCGGTATTTGTTATCATTCTTCATTCCACTCTACAAAACCGTAGCTGTCGAGTATCTGAAAATATTTTGCAAGTCTTGGGTAAAGTGGCTCCGCTTTTTCCGCAAACCTTTCTTTTACCGCTTCGCCGATAGCCATGATATCCTTTTCACCGTCAAGCAGCGGCCAGACAAAACTGCCCAGCTCATCAAGATGTACATAGCTTATCTTCGGCTTCTTTAAAAGCACCTGCGTTATCTTCTTGAACACACCTTTATTATAGATATTCAGTGTGACAAGTCCGTCTTTTTCAGTCCATTCAAGACCGTTTTTTCGCATCGGCTTTTTTTCTAGGTAGTTTTTTGATACAGTTTTATTTTTCTTTTTCATCAGTCTTTACTTCTGTTGCTCTTTTTCCAATAAGAGAACTTCATTACACAAAGGATCACAAGACCGAATACAACCAGGCTCAAAATATTTGATACCCATGTCGGGAGATTGATAAAGCCTGAAATGTCGATAACCTTGTCAATACCGAATACTGCAAAGAGTGCGAGCAATATACCAATGAGACCTTCACCTGCGATCATACCCGAACAGAAGAGAATACCGTCATTAACAGTTGCCTGTTTCTTCTTCTCGCTGCGATTTTTGATCTTATCAAATACAAGACGGAGAAGTCCGCCGACCATGATACAAGCATTGAGATGCACCGGCAGATACACACCGATAGCAAACGGCAGCACGGGAATTCCTACAAGCTCAACCACGATGCCGATAAATACACCGACAAGAACAAGTCCCCATGGCAGACTGTTTTCCATAACGCCCTCAATTATCATCTTCATAAGAGTCGCCTGCGGAGCAGCAAGCTCTCCTGAACCAAAGCCCCAGGCGCTGTCCAGCAGATAAAGTGTACCGCCGATAGCAAGTGCTGCTGCAATTACACCGATAAGCTCGCCTATCTGCTGCTTTTTCGGAGTTGCGCCGAGTAAATAGCCAGTTTTAAGATCCTGTGAGGTATCGCCTGCAATAGCAGAAACGATACAAATGATAGAGCCGATTGCAATGGCGCTTCTCATTCCCTCTGCACCCGATGCACCGGTAAGCTTGAGGATAACAGTTGCGATAAGCAGCGTTGCAATAGCCATTCCCGAAACGGGGTTGTTACTGCTTCCTACAAGACCTACCATTCGTGATGATACAGTTGCAAAGAAGAAACCGAATACAACAACTATGACCGCACCGATAAAGGATACGGGAATAGCCGGAACGAGCCATACTGCAACGGTAAGTATTGCAAGAGCGATAATAACTACTTTAAGGCTGATGTCCTGTGCCGTGCGCTCGCTGCCTGCGGCGCCTGCGCCCTTCATGCTCTTCATTGCCCCTGCAAAGGTGCGTACAATAAGCGGTAGTGATTTGATAAGGCTGATAATACCGCCGGCCGCAAGTGCACCTGCACCAATATAGCGGATATACGAGCCCCAGATAGCACTTGCACCGCCCTCGGCAAACATAGTACCGATAGTTTCGGTGCCGGGGTACATCACGGTGTTTTCACCGAAAAGTACGATAAGCGGAATTATTACAAGCCAGCTAAGACAGCCGCCTGCAAACATATAAGATGAAATTCTTGGTCCGCAGATATAGCCAACGCTCATAACAGCAGGGTATATCTGTGTACCGATAGCGCCTGCAAATCCTTTTACGGCAAAGGTGATCTCTCCGGCAACTGCTTTAAGTCCGTCGATAACGAACTTGAAAATAGCAGCGATTCCCATACCCGCAAAAACGGTAGATGCGTTTGAGCCACCGTCTTCACCGGCAAGCAGTACCTCTGCGCAGGCTGTGCCTTCGGGATAAGGCAGCGTACCGTGCTCCTTTACGATAAGCGCATTACGAAGCGGCACCATAAAGAATACGCCGAGAAGACCTCCGAGAAGTGCAATAAGAGTGATCTCGATCATGTTTGGCTTGTCCATCAACCCTTCAGATGCCCACAAAAAGAGTGCAGGAAGCGTGAAGATAGCACCTGCGGCAAGTGACTCGCCTGCGGAGCCGACTGTCTGTACGATGTTGCTTTCAAGAATTGAGTTTTTTCGCATAATAACACGAATAACGCCCATTGCAATAACTGCGGCAGGGATGGAAGCGGAAACCGTCATTCCGACACGCAGACCGAGGTAAGCATTCGCTGCACCGAAAATTACCGCAAGCAACACACCCATTACAATGGATGTAACGGTAATTTCGGGAGTGATCCTTTCCGCCGGGATATAAGGCTTAAAGTCTTGTTTGTTTTCCATTAAAATCTCCATTCCGTCACAAAAGCGACTAAATTTTCCACTTGATATTCAAGCATTATGTGCATTATAACACATAATGCAAGATTAATCAATCATTTTATAATTTGGTAAATAAGCAAATGCAAATTTTTCGTGAACAACAGTTGAAATGAATTTATTTTTAATGTATAATAAAGTGATTACATTTATGTTAAAATTCGATAGGAGTGAAATAAGTGACAAAGGGCTATCTTGATAATGCCGCAACAACCGAGCTTATCCCTTGCGTAAAGGACGCAATAGCAACATCGCTTGATATGTTCGGCAATCCTTCATCACTTCATTCTATTGGATATTCAAGCGAAAAGCTTATCAGCTCCGCAAAGGTCGAAATTGCGAAAAGTCTTAAATGCCGTGAGGATGAGCTTATATTCACTTCCGGCGGCAGCGAGGCAGATAATCTTGCTGTGCTCGGTGCGGCAGAGGCAATGCACCGCAGAGGAAACCGTGTTGTGACAACTGCCGTTGAACATTCAGCAATTCTCGGAGCTATGAAGGAGCTTGAAAAACGGGGCTTTGAGGTTGTGTATATAAATCCTGGCTCTGACGGCAGTATTACGCTGTCAGATATCGAAGCTGCAATAGATGAAAAGACCGTGCTGGTAAGCGTGATGTACTGTAATAATGAAACCGGCGCAATATTTCCGGTTGACAAGCTTAAAGCGGTTATCAGAAAAAAAGGCTCGCCGGCACTTCTGCACTGTGATTTTGTGCAGGGCTACGGAAAGTATACGCTTATTCCTGAAAAAGCCGGAATTGACCTTGTATCGATCTCGTCACATAAAATACATGGCCCTAAAGGCGTGGGCGCTTTATACATTAAAAAAGGTGTGCGTATCCTGCCGCAGATACACGGCGGAGAGCAGCAAGGCGGCATCCGTCCGGGAACAGAGCCGCTTAATCTGATAGCCGGATTTGGCGCTGCGGTAAGAGAGATAAATAACCGCAGTCTTGTTACAGACGAGCAAGCGGTGTTGAGGATAAAACAGTATATAACAGATAAGTTATGTGACTGCGAAGACATCGCCATCAATTCACCCAAAAATGGCAGCGCCTATGTTCTTAACCTGTCCGTTCTTGGAATACGCAGTGAAACAATGCTGCATTTTCTTGAAGCGAGGGGAGTTTACATCTCCTCCGGTAGCGCTTGTGCAAAGGGCGCACCGAGCCATGTTCTTAAAGCAATGGGACTTAACGCTCGCCGTGCTGATTCAGCTATACGCATCAGCTTTTCAAGATACAGCACTTACGAAGATGTCGATATGCTGATTGACGGTATAAACGAAGCGAGAAAGTCACTTATCCGTGCAAAATAGGAGACAAAAATGAAAGAAATAATTCTTGTAAAAAACGGTGAGATCGCCTTAAAAGGACTTAACCGTTCAACATTTGAAAATATACTTATTAAAAATATCCGCCATGCGCTCTCGCCCTGTGGCAGAGTGATCGCAGGCAAGGCACAGTCCACCATCACTATTCGTCCCGATAGTGACGATTTTGATATGGACGAGGCAGATCGCCGTATGAAAAAGGTATTCGGAATTGCCGCATATTCCCGTGCATGCGTTGCCGAAAAGGATATGGCAGATATACTTGCCAAAGTTCCGGTTTATCTGGCTGAAAAACTGCAAAATGCCCGTACCTTTAAGGTTGAGGCAAAACGGTCGGATAAAAAATTTGCGCTTAAAAGTCCTGAGATATGTGCAACTGTCGGCGGTGAGATACTATCGAAATTCCACCACCTTAAAGTAGATGTGCACAACCCCGAGATCACAGTTTATGTTGAGATTCGGGACACGGCGGCGTATATTCATGCCGACCAGACAAACGGCGCAGGCGGTATGCCTTCAGGTAGCGGCGGCAAGGCGGCGGTGCTTATCAGCGGCGGTATTGATTCACCTGTAGCTGCGTGGATGATGGCAAAACGCGGTGTTGAACTTTGTGCGGTGCATTTTGCAAGCCCTCCCTACACAAGCGAACGTGCCGAAGAAAAGGTGAAAAATCTTCTCAGAATCGTAAGCGAGTACTCAGGTCCTATCCACTATGCAAGCGTTCCGTTTACAAAAATTCAGGAGCATATTGCAAGATACTGTCCTGACGATCTTACAACGCTAATAATGCGCCGATATATGATGAAGCTTTCAAGTGTTATCGCAAAGAAAAACGACTGCGATGCACTTATCACGGGCGAGAGTATAGGCCAGGTAGCAAGCCAGACTATGAAAGCGCTTGCCGTTACCGATGATGCTGCCGATATGCCGGTATTCCGTCCCTTGATCGGTATGGATAAAGAAGAAATAATCCGTATCTCAAGAAAGATAGGCACATTTGAAACATCTATCGAGCCGTATGAGGATTGCTGTACTGTGTTTACTCCGAAGCACCCTCGTACCCGTCCTAAGCTTGATGTTGTAAAAGCGGCAGAGCTTTTTGAGGATTGGGAAGAGCTTTGCAAAGAAGCGCTTGAAGGTGTAAAATACGAAAAGATCACATTCTGATTTTAATTTGAGAGGAACAGTATTATGAACGCTGAAATTATTTGTGTCGGCACAGAGCTGCTGCTCGGCGACATACTTAATACCAATGTGCAGTTCTTATCCCGCCAGCTTGCGGCAATGGGCATAAATGTTTACTATCAGACCTCGGTGGGTGATAATCCCGAAAGGCTCACAAGCGCCCTTGAGATCGCAATTGAGCGCAGCAACCTCATTATATTCACAGGCGGTCTCGGCCCTACTAAAGATGATATCACCGTAAAAACCGTTTGTGATGCTATCGGCTATGAGCTGTATGAAGACAGCGAAGCAAAAAGCCGCATAATATCATATTATAACAAGCTCGGCAAAGAAATGCCGGAAAACAATTTGAAGCAGGCACTGCTTCCTCAAGGCTCAACTGTTTTTTATAACAGCTGCGGTACTGCTCCGGGCGCTGCAATAGAATGCGGCAATCAGGCTATAATCTTTCTGCCCGGACCTCCCAAAGAAATGCAGACTATGTTTAATGAAAGCGTTGCACAATATCTTACAAAATTCAGCGATGGTGCTATTAAATCCACATTTTTAAACATATTCGGCATCGGAGAATCAAAAGTGGATGAGCTGATAGCTGATCTGCTCGGCAGTAAAAATCCCACCGTTGCACCGTATGCAAAGGATGGCGAAGTAACTCTGCGTATCACCGCAAAGGCGCAAACACCTACGGCCGCAGATGCACTTTGTCAAGGTATGATAAAAGAATTAAGATCCCGTTTCGGTACTGCCGCTTACGGCATTGACGGTGAGACGCTGCAATCGGTAGCAGTAGGTCTGTTAAAGGAGAAAGGGCTTACCCTTGCAACCGCCGAATCCTGCACCGCAGGCTATATTTCAAAACGAATCACCGATGTGCCCGGCTCATCGAGCGTATTCTTAATGGGCGTTACAACATATTCAAATGAGAGCAAAACGAACGAGCTTTCGGTCGATGCAGAGCTTATCAAAGAACACGGTGCTGTATCAGCACCCGTTGCAGCAGAAATGGCAAAGGGTGTGCGTCGTAAGGCAGGCACGGATATCGGTATCAGTATCACCGGTATCGCAGGTCCTGACAGCGACGGTACTGATAAACCGGTCGGGCTTTCATACATAGGTCTTGCTGATAAAAACAATGTATATGTTATTGAAAGCCGCAAAGGCTCAGATCACGACAGAGAATATATCCGCTATGCATCCGCTTCAGAAGCGATAAATATGCTGCGTGAGTATCTGCTGACAGCGTCGCAGACTCCGCATTTCAGCGGTTTGATAAAATTGGAGGAAAATTCACAAATGGCATTGAATGAAGAAAACAACAATCAAGAGCTTTCTCAGGATAATGTTCTTGACGATATTCTGAAAAAAGACGAGCCTGAAATCGTTAAAACTGATGAATATGTTTCTGAATTACAGAAATTGATCGACAATAAGCTTTCTGTGGAGGACGAGGCAGAAGTCGCTGAACCGTTGCCTGTATTTCCGGAACTTGATTTTGATTCAGTAGCCGCTGATACTTCTGAAGAAACAGAACAGCCTGCGGTTTCTGAAGCTTCCGAAGCAGGCACATTTGAACAAATATCGTATGACGATGAAAAGCCGCTTGATATAGATGACGGTGCTGAGTTGTTTTCAGTAGCGCAAGCCGAAATAACTGATGAAAATGAAGATACAGCAACATCAGCCGTTGAAAGCGGAGAGAAGAAAAAGAATGCTTTTATACGCTTCCTTTCCTATCTGTTCCCCGTTAAAGGCGATACGAGAAGAGAAATCATCAGAAAGCTTATATTCCTTGTTGCAATCGTTGCGCTGATCGTGGCGCTTTCACAGATAATCTGGTATTATCTTGATCCGGTGATCGCACAAAAGGTAATTGATGATACCCGTGCGACATATCATGAGGAGAATAATGACTCAAAGTTCCTTGATCTGCTTGAGATAAATTCCGATACTGTCGGCTGGATAACTATTGACGGTACCGGCATCGACTATCCTGTTGTTCAGACGGATGATAACGATTACTATCTCAATCATGGCTTTGATCGAAGCTGGACTTCAGTAGGAACTGTATTCCTTGATAAAAACTGCAATATCGGCTCGCTTGACGATCCCGAATCCGAAACAACAAATTTAATACTGTACGGCCACCATACACGAAGCAAAACGATGTTCTCCGAGCTT
>JAFPAK010000216.1 GCA_017390825.1 Clostridia bacterium | reverse complement strand
TATAAACAATTCTGAAAGAGAAAAAATTTTTTTTGCTAAAAAGGTGAGACATACTCAACAAAATTAGAGAAAGTTGGATGGTATGTATTCGACAACAGAAATTAAAGGAGAAAGGAGGACTAATTATGCCAAGAGAAAAAGCGAATTATTCTGATATGCTGAATTATCTTATCAAAGATTTAGGATGCCCTTTGACAATGTCAAAAACAGAGGCATCAAGGCTTGTAAATCTTTCAAGAGTGACATTAGATAAAGCTATCAGAGGCAACCGCATAAAGGTACAGGACGGAAAAATTCCGATTGGAAGTGTTGCGAGTTATCTATTGGGTTAGGAGGCGAAAGGAAAAAATGATACGGTGCAAGATAGGACATCCGAGATGTCGAAAGTGTTGCTTTGAGTGTAAAACGGAGAATCCGGCAAAGTATGAAAGATGTAAAATCAAATGTTATAACACTCCCGACAAATGCAAGTGTGATGTTAGAACGGGAGCAGATGCGAAAGGCAGGTAATACAAATGAAATTTCTATTTATAATGTTTTTGATTTTCTTATGGGTACACGGAATATATGAGGGTGATAGCTCAGCATCGGTATGGGTTACATTGTTTGTTGTTGGTGCATGGTTTGTGTCCCGTGATGAAAAACGAACAAGAAAGAAGGTGAGAAGATGAAAAATCAAAGAGGGTTAAACATTCAGGCGGTGAGCAAGCAAATCGCTTACGAAAAGCATTTAAAGGAACTTGCAGAGCGTAAGGCGATGAAAGACTCTTTAAAGCCAGAGGCGAAAACGAAAGTCTTAATGATAAAGGTTACGCCTACGATGGATGATCAGATAAGAGAAAAGGCGGTTTGTTTAGGCTTAAATGTAAGCGACTACATAAGAAATCTTATAGAGGAGGATTTGAAGAATGAATTATAAAGAATGCCCGTATTGTGGGGCGAGCTTGGATGCTTGGGACGGCAGTTGCGATTGCCAAAAAGAAGAAGCCTGCGCAGGTGGGACTGCACAGACTTCAGTAGATATGTCAACCAAATATATCTACATTTATAATATCACAGAAAGAGAGGTTTGTCAATATGTCAGTTTATAGTTTAGACCATCCCGATATTATGGAAGCAGAAAGACACGGAAGTTTATGCCGGAATGAAATTGAAATAGTCGGCTACTGCATTAACTGCGGTGAGACCATAATAAGCGGTGACGAATACTATGTTGACAAGAATGGTAACAAATTTTGCACTGATGATTGCTATATAAAGTTTTACGAGATTGAGAAAAAGGGGAATGGGCTATGGAAAAGTTGACAGAATATAAAAAGCTTAAAAGCGGAGAGAATGAATGTTTATCCGTTATAAAAAATGAAATTCA
Source organism: Clostridia bacterium (assembly GCA_017390825.1). Next base: position 2,636 of record JAFPAK010000216.1, on the reverse strand, counting down.
TTGGAACATATCTTGTAAACCGTTTGCCACAAAGCTTATAAATGCCCTTAAAGACCTTAAACTTGAAACAGAACAGGATGAGCTTAAAGCCGCCAATGTTTTAATGTCGGGACTTCAAACACTTAAACAGTGCGGAATCATAGCGGAAGATTACGACAAGATAGATTTTGTTAAAAGAGGAAACACCATAGTTCCGTCAGCGCGAGTTGAAGCCTTTTACAAGGCTTGTGCAAGAAAAGGTTACCAAATAACAGATAAAATTATTGCGGTTCCTAAAGAGGATAGTGACACAACATATTTTAATGAAATATTCTATAATGGCGATTATAGATACCCTGTTGAAGATAAAAAGAACAATCCTGACAGAGCAGTAACAGCCCAGAGGCTTATAGATAGGTATTTTTCAAAGTTTATGTGTCGTCTTACTGTTAAAAATGCTCAACCACCACATAATTTTATTCTTGAAAAGGATTGTGAAATGTCCATTGATGATATGCTTATGGTTGCATCGTCAAGTGAGCAGGGGTTGTTTAAATCAAAATGGGAAGAATATACAAATGGTTACGGTAGAAAAGCCAAGAGAAAGGTGATAACAGATGAACTGAACGAAGGTGCAATATGGGTTAAATGGACAGGGGAAATGGTAAAGAAGTCTATAATAAGACGAGCTTTAAAAAGAATTAAAGAGAGCCTTCCCGAACTTACGGAGTCCATATATGCTTTTGAACAGGACGAATATATTGAGCCTGTTGAGGCGGAAACCACTGTTGAAATTGAAATTCCTGTTGAATCGGAGGATATTAACCTTAACAAGCTTACTGCGGAGCAGAGAGAGGAATGTAACGAGCTTTTCGATTTATACAGGGCAAATCCGAAGCTTGCAGAAGATAAGTTTCTTGAGATTAAGAAAATGATTGATGATGGTGAAAGTCCGCAGGACATTATCAATAAGGAATATGCATCTTTAAGCGTTCTCAAGCTTTCAAAGGCTAAATGGGAGCAGATAGGAGGGTATTTTGTTACGGAAAGCTAAACTTAAACAAGGTACGCTCTCTTGGGAAAATGCAAGGGAAACGAGGATAGGAAGCTCCGAAATTTTTGATATTGTTAAATATTATGCTTCGCCCGAAGAACTTCAAAACTGCGGAATAAATGCGGAGCATTTCAGAGCAGAAAAACCATATACCACAGTGTGGGCGTTGTATCATAAAATGAAGAATGACGGATTTTTCAAAAGGGAGACGCTTGCTCCTGAATATGCAGAATATGGACACGCTGTTGAGCCTTACGGAGTGAGACAGTTACAGAAGGGCAGAAAACATAAGTTGAAGCCAGGTACCGTGTATGCAGGAGAAAGACTTATAGCAAGTCTTGATATAGAGGGAACAGCCGAAGAAATTGATACAGAAAAGGCTTTTGATTATGGATACGGTCATCCAAGACAAGGACAGAAATTTGTTTGTGAACAAAAATCTATGATACCAAGTGTTATAAAACACGGACTGCCTTTAAAGTATATCATACAGGCTCAATATCAGATAACCTACACAAAAGCGGATTTCTTTATTCTGCAGATTATGGTACTTAAAAATGACACGGTATTTGACAGAGGGAAGATTTGCCAGATGTCACGGCAAAAGAGATATAAATATCTTGATGATAATATGTCGGTCACTCATTTGTATTTCCAAAACAACGAGCATTTAGCAAGACTTATTGAAGTTTGCATTGAAAGATTTTTTGACGATGTGGACAATGGTAGAGAACCAAAGCCATATTTAGAATATGATAGTCAGCAGAATGTTATTGAAAGTATAAGACTTAATTCTTTGTATAACAAGGATATGGTGCTTGACTTTGACCTGACAGAGTATCTTTCCGCAAAAAAGCTTGAGGATGCGGTTATTAAAACCCGAAAGGATGTTCAGCAAAGAATTATTGAAACCGCAAAGGAATATAATGTATGCCGTTTTCAATCTGCAGACGGAGTTACGGCACAATTTGCGAGCAACGGAAGTTTCAGAGTCCGTTTTCCGAAGGAGGATGAAGAAGTATGAAACCTTTAAGTTTAAGACCATACCAGGAAGAAGCGGTCACACATGCTCTTTCAATGCTCTCTGATGATGAGAGAAGAAACTCCTTGATTGTTGCAGGAACAGGAGCAGGAAAAACAATTATGATGGCGGCTGCCATTGGTCGGTTTTTCAACGGCTTTCGGGCAACACACAAGCGGAGTCCTCATATATTGGTGCTTGTTCACAGAACGGAAATACATACGCAAAATCACAGTAAATTTTCTCTTGTTTGCCCTAATATTCCCACATCGGAAATAACGGCATCCAGGAAAAGCTTACACGGATATATTCATTTCGGAATGGTGCAGACGGTTGTAAATCTCTTGCCGGAGTTTGAGAGGGCGAACAGTTATTTTGATTTAATAGTTATTGACGAAGCGCACCACGCAAAAGCATCCACTTATGAGGATATTATAGAGTGGAACAAAAAAGGTAAGCCCGATATGGCTCTTATGGGTGTAACTGCTACCCCGAACAGAGGGGACAAGCTTCCGCTTATACATCTATTCGATAATTATTACCAGATAACATCAAAGTTTTTAATTGATAGTCATTATCTTG
>JAFPAK010000002.1 GCA_017390825.1 Clostridia bacterium | reverse complement strand
ATTGGGCGAATGAGTTTCAGGAGCTTTATGCTGCACTCTCTCCCGAAGAATATGAGCAAGCAAGAGCTTCTACACTTACTTCTCATTACACTTCTCCCGTTATAATCAAGTCAATGTATAAAGCACTTGAAAATATGGGATTTAGTCAGGGAAACATCTTGGAGCCGTCTTGCGGTATTGGTAACTTTATGGGATTAGTTCCCGAAAGTATGAAAGACAGTAAAATCTACGGTATAGAAATTGATAGTATAACCGGACGAATCGCACAACAACTTTATCAAAGAAATTCAGTAGCTATTCAGGGGTATGAAGATACAACACTCCCGGATAGCTTTTTTGATGTAGCGATTGGTAATGTGCCTTTCGGAGATTACAAGCTTTCTGATAAGAAATACAACAAGCATAATTTCTTAATTCACGATTACTTCTTTGCTAAAACTCTTGATAAGGTTCGCCCCGGCGGTGTGGTTGCTTTCATTACTTCAAGCGGAACTATGGATAAAAGAAATTCAAAGGTTCGTCAGTATATCGCACAAAGAGCTGACCTTGTGGGTGCAATCAGGCTTCCTAACAATGCTTTTCTTAAAAACGCAGGTACGGAAGTTACGGCAGATATTCTATTCCTCCAAAAGAGAGATAGAATGACAGATATTATGCCCGATTGGGTGCATCTTGGCACTTTGGAGAATGGTATTGCTGTCAATCAGTATTTCGTTGATAACCCTGATATGATACTTGGCGAAATGCAAACTGTAAGCGGTCCTTTTGGTCCTACACCTACTTGTATGCCTTATGATGATGTTCCTCTTTCAGAACAGTTAAACGAAGCAATTCAGAATATTCACGCTACTATTACCGAATATGAATTTGATGATGTTTCAAATGATGAAGAACTGACTATCCCTGCCGATCCTGATGTCAGGAACTTTAGCTTTACTTTGGTTGACGGTGATGTGTATTTCCGTGAGAACAGTATAATGCGAAAAGTTGAGCTTAACGCAACTGCACAGAACCGTATTAAAGGTATGATTGCAATTCGTGATTGTGTTCGTACTTTGATTGAATATCAGACCGAAGGTTATCCTGATTGGGAAATTCAAAAGCAACAAGAAAAGCTAAATACCATTTATGATGATTTCACGAAGAAATACGGACTCATCAATTCTCGTGGTAATTCAATGGCTTTTTCTGATGATAGCTCATACTTCCTCTTATGCTCTCTTGAGGTGCTTGACGAAAACGGAGAACTTGAAAGAAAAGCCGATATGTTCACGAAGCGAACAATCGGCGCTAAAACCGAAGTAACAAAGGTTGATACATCTTCCGAAGCATTGGCAGTTTCTATTGGCGAAAAAGCAAAGATTGATATGGAGCTTATGTCAAAGCTTACGGGCAAAACCGAAGAAGAACTCTATGATGACTTAAAGGGTGTAATCTTCATTAACCCCCATTATGAAGAAGGCGGTATTTATGAACCAAAATATCTTCCGGCTGATGAATACCTATCAGGAAATGTCAGAGAAAAACTTTCTGTTGCAAAAGCACTTGCCGTACACGATGAAACATTTAATGTCAATGTTGAAGCACTTACGGCAGTACAACCTAAAGATTTAACTGCAAGTGAGATTACAGTTCGTCTTGGTTCTACTTGGATACCACAAGAAGATATACAAGAGTTCGTTTACGAGCTTCTTTCTCCCGGTTGGTATGCAAGGGATAAAATTGAAGTTAAATACTCCAATATCACGGGCGAATGGTCTATTTCAAACAAGAGCTATGACAAGGGTGTTAAAGCAACAAATACCTTTGGTACAAAGCGAATAAATGCTTACAAAATCATTGAGGAATCTCTTAACCTTAAAGATGTTCGCATTTTCGATTATGTTGAGGATGAAGAAGGCAAAAAGAAACCCGTTCTCAATAAGAAAGAAACGATGATAGCTCAACAGAAGCAAGACCTTATTAAAGCAGAATTTGATAATTGGATATGGAAAAACCCTGACAGACGAGAAAGACTTACAAGGCTCTACAATGAAAGGTTTAATTCAAACAGACCTCGTGAGTATGACGGAAGCCATATTACCTTTAACGGAATGAACCCCGAAATAGTTCTTCGTAAACATCAGGAAGATGCGGTTGCAAGAATTATGTACGGCGGTAACTCTCTGCTCGGTCATGTAGTTGGAGCCGGAAAGACTTGGACTATGGTTGCTGCAGCAATGGAAAGCAAAAGACTTGGGCTTTGTAATAAGTCACTCTTTGTAGTTCCGAATCACTTAACCGAACAATGGGCATCAGAGTTCTTACAACTTTACCCTGCGGCAAATATCCTTGTTGCAACAAAGAAAGACTTTGAAACAAAGAACCGTAAAAAGTTCTGCGGACGAATTGCTACGGGCGATTATGATGCAGTTATCATCGGACATTCACAGTTTGAAAAGATACCAATGTCATTTGAAAGACAAGTTGCTATCCTCGAAAGACAAAAGACAGAGATTATGCACGGAATAATCGAAGCTAAATCTCAAAATGCAGAACGATTTACCATTAAGCAACTTGAGAAATCAAAAAAGGCTATTGAGAATAAGCTTGCGAAACTCAATGACCAAAGCCGAAAAGATGATGTTGTTACCTTTGAAGAACTCGGCGTTGACAGAATCTTCGTTGATGAAGCTCACTACTACAAGAACCTTTACCTTTATACCAAAATGCGAAATGTCGGCGGTATAGCACAGACAGAAGCACAAAAGTCATCCGACCTATTTATGAAAACACAATACTTGGATGAACTTACGGGCGGTAAAGGTGTTATTTTTGCAACGGGTACTCCTGTATCAAACAGTATGGTTGAGCTTTACACAATGCAGAGATACTTGCAGTACAACACCCTCCGGGAACATAACTTGCAACACTTTGATGCGTGGGCATCAACCTTCGGTGAAACAATTACTGCTATTGAACTTGCACCTGAAGGTACGGGATACAGAGCAAAGACAAGGTTTGCTAAATTCTTTAACTTGCCTGAACTTATGGCAATGTTTAAGGATGTTGCAGATATTCAAACTGCGGATATGCTTAACCTTCCTACACCTACACCGCACTATAAGACAATTGCAGTAGAGCCTACGGAAATTCAGAAAGAAATGGTTTCAGAGCTTGCAGACCGTGCAGAGAAAGTTCGTAATAAAATGGTTGATCCGTCAGTTGACAATATGCTGAAGATTACCAATGACGGACGAAAGCTTGCACTTGACCAAAGGCTTATGAACCCACTCTTGCCTGATGATGAAAGCTCTAAAGTTTCTGCGTGTGCAAAGGAAGTCTTTGATATTTGGGAACAGACTTCAGACATCAAAGGAACACAACTTGTATTCTGTGATTTATCTACTCCAAAGAATGACGGTACATTCAATGTTTATTCAGACATAAGAGATAAGCTGATAGCAAACGGTGTGCCTGAAAGTGAAATTGAGTTCATTCACAATGCGGAAACAGAGGTTAAAAAGAAAGAACTTTTCTCCAAAGTTCGTAAGGGCGATGTAAGAATCTTGCTTGGCTCTACTCCAAAGATGGGAGCCGGAACGAATGTGCAAAGACTTTTATATGCTTCACACGATTTGGATTGTCCTTGGAGGCCCGCTGACTTGGAACAGCGTGCAGGACGAATTATCCGTCAAGGAAATACCAATCCTGATGTTCATATCAGAAGATATGTAACTAAAGATACATTCGACAGTTATATGTGGCAGCTCGTTGAAAACAAGCAGAAATTTATCGGTCAGATTATGACTTCTAAATCTCCGGTAAGAAGTGCAGAAGATATTGACGAAATGGCTCTTTCTTATGCAGAGATTAAAGCTCTCACAACGGGAAATCCGTATATCAAAGAGAAAATGGACTTGGATACACAAGTAGCTAAATTAAAGCTCATTAAATCGTCATTTATGAGCCAAAAATACGAGCTTGAGGACAAGGTAATAAAAGAATACCCCCGAACCATTGCAGACCTTACAGAGCGAATTAAAGGCTTTGAGGGAGATATTGCCATTGCAGAGAAATATCCGAAACAAGAAGATGTTTTCTATCCGATGACGATTGATGGACTTGCATATCACGATAAAGAGAAAGCCGGTACGGCATTACTTGAGCGATGCAAGAAAATGACATCACCTGAACCGACACCCATTGGCGATTACAGAGGTTTTTCAATGGACTTGTCTTTTGATACAACTACAAAGGTTTTTTATGTATCACTCAAAGGGCATTTGAGCCATAAGGTAGAGCTTGGTACAGATGTGTTCGGTAACTTGCAAAGACTTGACAATGCTCTTGAAGGACTTCCAAAGAGATTAGAGGTTGTAAAGGAAAATCTTGAAGAAACCAAAAAGCAGTTTGAAACTGCAAAGGTTGAATCTCAAAAAGAGTTCCCACAAGAAGCAGAGCTTCAGGAAAAAATAAAAAGACTTGCAGAGGTTGAAGTTCTTCTCGACATGGATAAGAAAGACAAAGAAGGTGCTGACCTCGGTGAACCTGAAGAAAATGAAATTCCACAGAAAAAAGTTGTAGGATTGGAGCGATGAAAATGAGTAAAGAAAATTTAAGACAGACTTTATGGGAGAAAGCGGCTAAAGAGCAAAGCGATTATATCGAACACCTTAAAACGCTTCCCCCGGAACAGATTATTGACAGAGCTTATGAGAAAGTAATGCGTGATGATATTCTGATTACTTTTGAAGATGATTCTCTGTCTGACAAGCAGGTTGAAGCACTTGCAAAATTAGATTACCCGTTATCTGTTTGTTATGACGAATGGCAAAAGACGGATGTGACCTATATGGACAGACTTCGTGATGTGGTTGATGATGTTGCGAATGACCTTATTAAGCAAAACGAAGCGGAGAAACAAAACAATAAGAAAAGGCACGAGCCGGAAAGGTAATGATGTAAAATGCTTAAAATAAAAAATATTGGAGGATGGACGCTAAAGCAATGTAGAAAACATCTTGGCATAACCCAAAAAGAACTTGGCAAAATGTTAGGTTATTCGGACAGAACTGCTGATATAAGGGCGGCTCAATATGAGAGCAATTCAAGAACACCTAAAAGAGATACGGTTATAAAAATATGTGAAATTTTAGGAGTTTCAGAACACGCTATTCTTCCACCTTCTCTTGAAACTGATATACAAACTGTTCATACTCTAATGCATATTGATTCGATTTTCGGTCTTGAAATGAAAATGGAAAACGGAGAAATATATATCCGATTCCCTCAAGATTGCAAGACTATCAGATACTATATTGAGCAGTTATATCACCTGAAAGAAATGGTTGATAGTGAACAAATTGAATATAGTACATATCAATATCTAAAAGCTACTTTTGGTAAGACATTTGAATGAGCCTACTGCTTAAAAAACAGTAGGCTTCTTGTTTTCGATGAAATACACGAAAAAACAAAAGTCGCAATATGTCGAAAACTTTTTGAAACAAATTTTTAGAAACATACGGTATGTTGCATAGTTTCATCTTTATAATGCAAATCAGAAGAAGGTAAAACCCAAGAGAAATATAATGCGGAAGCATTTGCATTAGCAAGCACGGCATTTGGTCCCCCAAAAGCCACTTGTTAGTGGCTTTCGCCCCTAATACCCCGATGCTTGCAATATGAAATGAGGTGGTTTTAATGATTGTAGTAAATCTGTTCGGTGTACCCGGTGCAGGTAAATCAACGGGTGCTGCCTATGTGTTTTCAAAGTTGAAAATGCAAGGAATAAATGCAGAGCTTGTAACAGAATTTGCAAAGGATATGGTATGGGAAAACAACAACAAAGTTCTTATGAATCAGGAATATATTTTCGGTTCACAGAGTTACCGATTAAGCAGATGTAAAGATAAGGTAGATGTTATTGTTACCGATTGCCCCTTATTCCTAACTGCATTTTACAACAAGAGTTCAGTTCTTGGTAATGAGTTTAATAAGGTTGTGCTAAATGTTTTTAACACATACAACAATGTAAATTATCTCATTGACAGAATTAAGGACTTCAATCCAATCGGCAGAGTTCATACCGAACAACAGGCAAGAAATATGAGAGAGCCTTTAATAAAAATGCTGAAAGATTATAATGTTCCGTTTGAAACAATCGAAGGAACAGTTAAGGATTATGATGCCATTGTTGAAGATGTTTCAGAAAAGGTTAAAGGTGAAAAAGAAAATTCAGAAGTTCATCGGCGAAAGCGATATGAACCTGAACGATAAAGGAGGTGAATTTCAATGCGTATGCGTGGCAGAGAATTTAAGTTAAGGCTAACTGAAGATGAACATTCCCATTTAGAAAAACAAGCAAAAAAAGCCGGACTTACAAGAGCACAGTTCTTACGGAATGTTGTTATGGGAATACAACTTCTGGCAAGACCTCCCGACACATACTATAAGCTCCTGAAAGAGATAAATGCTATCGGTGTCAATATAAATCAGATTGCTCATATAGCTAATGCCGAACAAACTATAAGTAAGGAAAAGATTGATTATCTTACAAAGCTTTTGGATGAGATTATGAATAAGGTGTGTGAGCTTAAATAATGGGATATACAAAAATATGGACTATCTCTACAAGACTTGATGACAGTATGAAATATATCACTAACCCTGATAAGACAAAATTCAAGTTGGATATTGAAGCAGTTGAAGGTCCTGAAAAATACATCACAAATAAAGACAAGACAGAAAGTGCCTTGTATGTAGATGTGTTTAATTGCAGCAGAGAAAACGCAGTAAGGCAAATGATAACTACCCAATATGAAAAAGGTAAATCACATAGAGTTGATGGCATACTTGCTTATCATTTGGTGCAATCATTTAAGGACTTTGAAACAACACCTGATATTGCACATCAATGTGGTGTTGAATTAGTGCAAAGGTTATTTGCAGACAGATTTGAGGTTGTGCTTGCAACCCATGTAGATAAAGATCACCTGCATAATCACATCATATTTAATGCAGTTTCTTTCAAAGACGGATATAAATACCGAAACCAATATAAGGACTATTTCGGTGATATTCGTGGTATATCAGATCAAATTTGCAGAGAGCATTGTCTGTATGTCATTGAACATCCAAAACACAAAGGTATGAGTTATATCGAATGGCTGAAAGAGAACGAAGGTAAATCAATTCGTCAGTATGTTCGAGAAGAAATTGACACTATCATCCAATGTTCATACTCTATGCAAGAGTTTTGGAAACAACTTGAATTAAGAGGTTATCAAGTTACCCGTAGAGGACCGCAGTATAAATACACTTCTTTCATTCCTTCATTTGGAACAAAGAGAATCCGTCTTGATAAGCTTGGTAAATACTACACCGAAGAAGCAATCAAAGAAAGAATTATTGCAAATCGTAACGGTATAAAAATGGCATCCCCGTCAGAACTCTCCAATGGCTTTGATTATGGAAGTACATATAAAAATGCTAACCCAACAAAGCTGAAAGGCTTCGTAGCTTTATACTACCACTACCTTTATTTTTTCGGAGTAATAAAGAAAAAGAAAGTTCCGCAGAGAGTGTCATTTTATATGCGTGATGAACTGATTAAATTTGACCGCTACAAAAAGCAGTTTGAATTTATGTATAAGAATGAAATCGAAACCGGAACTCAGCTTTCGGAATATCGGAAATCAAAGGAGGAAAAAATCAATGAGTTAGTTGAAGAACGCAAAAAGCTCTATGCTTCAAAAACTGAAGATAATGAGCAAGAAATCAAAATTAAGGCGAAGGCAATCAATGACGAGCTTCGGGATTTGAGAAAAGAAATCAGGTTGTGCAATGCAATATCTCTTGATTCTTACAAAATATCTCAAAAACAACAGAAAGCTCAGGAATTGCAAAAACAAGCAGAAATGGAGGCGAAAGAAAATGAACACAAGCGGCGAGGTCGCTGATTTGATGGTCAAAGAAGGTTTGATGATTACCGAAGAAGTTGTAAAGCTTACGGGACTTGGAGCAAAGAATCTTGCAGCTATTGTTATTGCCCTTTTGAAAGAAGATAACAAGCTTCAGGGAAAAACCAATCTCAAGAAATTACTTAAATCTGATAAACCTCTTTGTATTATGCAAATCAAAGAAAGCGACATTGGAAAATTTAATTCAGAAGCAAAAAAATACGGTGTTCTCTTTACTGCGGTAAATGATAAATCGAATGATACAGGACTATGTGACATTATTGCAAAGCAAGATGATGTTACGAAGCTCAACTATATTATGGAAAAGCTTGGGTATGCTGCTCCCGAACAAGAGATTGAACCTGAACCGGAGCCTGAAAAGAAAGAACCCGAAAATGAACCCGGCAAAGATGCTCCTGATAAACAAAAGGATGAACACTCAAAAAACCCGTTCCCCCGTGCGAAAGAAAATCAGCGAGAGAGCGAATCTATGAAGCACGGGGATTCAGACAAAACGGACAACCGTACTAACGGAAAGCCTTCCGTAAAGCAAAAGGTTGAGGATATAAAAGCTGAACAGAATAAACAGAAAGCTGAAAAAGCTCCTGAAAAGAAACACGAACATTCTCAGCCGAATAAGAAAAAGAAAAAGAAGAACCGAAAGAAAGGTAAAGGCAGATAATATGACAACTAAATCCCGTTATAGAGAGCCGCCGTAAAAGCGGTGGCTCTCTATCAAAAACAAATTGGACAAAATTTTTTATATGGAGGTATTAAATAATGAGTAGAAAAGGAAATTTTAAGTCTATCTTATCTATTATTTTAACTATTTGTATGATGGCTTCGCTTGTGCCGAATGTATTTGCAGCACAGAGCAACGAATACACCGATCCGGCAGAAGTTTGGTTATCGTCAAATAACCGAACCAACGAGCTTGATGTCAATGCGACAACTACTTATGAAACACAATATTGTTGCGTGTGTGATAAGACCACAACTGTTTTAACATACAGAGTTCCCGAATATACCCGTTCAGGCGAAACTGCACTCAATCGTGATGTTCAGTATTCAGACGGAACAAAGATTGACGGCGAAGGTCGTGGAAATCTTGATGATGGTACTCCCGGTGTTGATGCTTATTATACGGGTTATCATTGGACAAAGGCTGTGTGTCAGACTTGCGGAACTATAAACCCCGGCAGCGGTTATTTGCATTATGGTTTTAATAATAATGTATATGGTTTATATCCTTGTGATAACAACTTTTATCTTCAGTTTGATAACACAACATACGAAAACTATGATGAAGATTACCACCTGACAACTCTCAAGCGTGGCGAATACTGTAAGTTCTGTAAAGGAACATACGCAAGAGCTACAAGAGGTCTTGAGGAACATAACTTTACAGAACAGGTTGACGGACAGATTGGTAATAACAGATTCTATATTGCTGAAAAGTGTGATGATTGCGGATATGAAACAAGCGAATATGTAACTGCAAAATCTGTTATCACTTCTTACTACGGCATTGAAGATGGCGATGCACATACATTAACTGTAAATGACCTTTCAGACAGAGGTGTGAGAACTTCTATCCGTTACGGAACATCTGCTGACAGTTGCACAAAGACTTCTGCACCTAACTATACTCAGGCAGGATATTACACAGTTTATTATGAAATTGATTATTCCTATGCCGGAGAGGTTATGACAGAAAACGGTGTGTCTTACATTCACCTTGTAGCCGATGATGAAGAAGAAAATAATTCAAACGGAACTATAATTGTTCTTCCACCTCAGACGCACGAGCACGAGTTCCACTATCTCGAAACAGTAAAGCCGAGTTGCGAAGAACTTGGTTATGAAAGATTCCAATGTAACGGATGCGGTGAGCTTGATAAGAGAAATTATACACCTGCTCTCGGTCACGATTATGATGACATTGTAATCAGAGAAGCCACCTGTAAACAGGGCGGTCTTGTATTAACTCTTTGTGCAGATTGCGGTGACTTCTATCAGACAACAACTCAGGCGGGAGAACACAAGTATAAGTCAGTAAATCATAACGCAACTTGCCGTAATGTAGGTTATACGGAACATACTTGTGAAGTATGCGGAGATAACTACATCAATAATATTCAGCCGCTTATCTCTCATTCCTACGAGAGAGTAACAAAAGAACCTACTTGCACAGATAAAGGCTACACAACATCAACTTGTACTATGTGCGGTCTTAACACCGTATCTGATTACACAGAGCCTTTAGGACACGATTGGGATGAAGGTCATACAGTAACAAGCTCAACTTGTGATGCTGAAGGTGTTATCGAATATCATTGCTTAAATGAATGTGGCGAAAAGATGATTATGGCAACAGATGCTAACGGTCATACACCCGGAGCTGAAGCAACTTGCACAGAACCTCAGATTTGTGAAGTTTGTGAAACTGTTCTTGTACTTCCTCTCGGACACGATTACGATTCTGATGTAACAGATGCTACTTGCACGGCTATGGGATACACTACTTACACTTGTGTAATTTGTGACGATAGCTATGTATCCGATTACACCGATAAAATCGACCACGATTATAACGAGGTTGTAACTGAGCCTACCTGCACAGAGCACGGCTATACAACTTACACTTGCGTTGATTGTGATGATAGCTATGTGAGTGATTATGTAGATGCTATTCCTCATAACCATAAAGGCATTGTTACAGAACCTACTTGTACTTCAATGGGATTCACTACATACACTTGTGAAGATTGCGGTGACAGTTATGTTGGCGATTATGTTGATATGACAGAACACAATTACAACAAGGAAACAGTTGAACCTACTTGCACAGAACACGGTTATGCAGTTTATACTTGCCCTGATTGCGGAAAGTCATATATCAGCGATTACAAAGAAAGCATTGAGCATACATATACCGAAACTGTAATTGCTCCGACTTGTACCGAAATGGGTTATACCATTTTCAAATGTAATGACTGTGATGACGAGTACAAAGGCAACTACACAGACAAGATTCCTCACGATTACGAAAAGACAGTAACAGAACCTACCTGCACAGAGTTTGGTCATACAACTTACTCTTGTAAAAACTGCGATGCGGAATATGTTGCAGATTACACAGATAAATTGGCTCACGAATACGAAGCGGTAGTAACCGATGCAACTTGTCTGACTATGGGATATACCACTTACACTTGTGAATGTGGTGAAACCTATAAGGCAGATTATAAAGAGCCTTTAGGACATACACCTTCCGAATGGATTGTAGATGTTCCGGCAACTATCGAAGCTGCAGGCTCAAAGCATATTGAATGTACTGTCTGCGGTGAAACATTGCAGAGTGCAGACCTTCCTCAGTTAATTGACAAGGACAATTCTGATGAAGACGGTAAAGCAGAAGTTGGCGATTACTCAATCATCCTTACAGATGAAAACGGCAAGCCTATTTTCAATTCAGAGCTTACTATTGATGTAAATGACAATGTTTCTATTAAGCTTACAAACGGCAGACTTCTTGACTTTGCAAAGCCTACAACAATTACTGCTTTCTACACAGAAAGTCAGCAGCCTAAAGAAAACCTCAAGATTTACATTGAAGATGTAAACGGAAATAAGGCTATCGGCTTTACAAATGCAGACGGTCAGCTTATCGTTCCAAACAATAAGACAAACACCAACGATGATAACGGCACAATCGGTAAAGAAGATGGCGAAACAAAAGAAACTTTCGTAATCACAGTAACCGATAAGGCAAATGTTATTATTCCGAACTGCGAAATCTACATTGGCGAAAGCAATAATGTAGTTGTGGATCTTCCTGAAGGTATTAAACCTACAAGAGAAGAACCCGTTATCGTAACTATCACAGACCATAACGGCAAAGCTCAGGCTGATGTAACTGTAATTGCTCTCGGTGATGCTGACTTTATCGAAAAAGGTAAAACCGACATTTACGGCAAAATCACACTTCCTACTTCTGCTGACGGATATACCGATGAAGAAGGTCATGTAAATGTTAATGAGCTTAATGTTCTCGTAAATGATGAACTCGGTGCCATCGCAGATGCTTATGTTAAATATAATGACGATAACACAATCACAGTAACACTTCCTGAAGAAAAGACAATCACTTATGCAAACCGTATTACTGTAACAGTAACCGATTCTATCGGCGGTGCAGTAAAAGATAAGTCTGTGACAGTTCTTGATGTAACAGAAAAAAGCTATACTGCTCTTACTGATGAAAACGGCAAGGTTGTAGTTCCTCCGGTAAATACCGATATGACTGATGCCGAAGGTAAAGGTGTTGTTAGTGGATATGATGTAGTAATCTATGACGAAACAAAACCTATCGAAAACGCATATATCGAAATGGTTGACGGAAAGCTCAATGTAGTTCTTCCTGAAGGTGTTGTTTTCGATTACCACAATAGAATTACTGCAGAAATCAAAGATGCAGACGGAAACCCTGCAAAAGAAGTATTTGTAAACTTTACAGATGGCAATAAAAATGTTGAAACTGTTGTTTCTGATGAAAACGGCAAGGCTATCGTTCCTCCGGTTCACAAAGATATGACAGATGTAAACGGCGAAGCAACTGTAAATGGCTACAAGGTAGTTCTTGCAGACGAAAAAGCTCCTATTGCAAATGCCTATGTTGAAATCGTTGAAGGCAAAATCAATGTGAAGCTCCCTGATGGTGTTGTGTTTGATTACACCAACAGAATTACTGCAACAGTAACTGACAAGGAAGATAAACCCGTTAAGGATATGAGTGTTACATTTACCGATTCTGAAGATAAGAGCGAAAGCAATCTTACTGATGAAAACGGTAAAGCAAGTGTACCTCCGGTATATATGGACTACACAGATGTAAATGGATATTCAGAAGTTGACGGATATATCGTAACTGT
>JAFPAK010000215.1 GCA_017390825.1 Clostridia bacterium | reverse complement strand
TGCCTATATCATATCCGGTGTTTTTGAATACGCCTTTTTTAAGCAGTCTGATATTTTTGAAACCTTCAGCTGATTTATAAAATGCTGTCAACCTATTATAATAGGCATTAAAAAGTTGATCCTTATTCTTTTCAAGCAGATCAACACAGCGGTCGATCCCACCCATAAGTATGTATGACGGGCTGGTGGTCTGGAATATCGACAGATATTTTCTGACTTTATTTGTATCCACACGCTCGGAACAGATATGCAGTACTGCCGACTGAGTGTATGCCGGCAGCGTTTTGTGCAGACTTTGTATTACAATATCTGCACCCTGTGTTACTGCAGAACACTCGTTTTCGGCAGAAAATCCGAGATGTGCCCCGTGCGCCTCGTCCACGATCAGTAATTTACCATTTGAGTGTACGGTATTGGCTATTTCCCTTATCGGAGCAGTTACACCTTCATATGTGGGTGATACTATCAGCACCGCCTTTGCGTTCGGAGTGGTTTCAAGTGCTGCTTTGACATCATCAACACAAACGGCGCTGTTTATACCGAAAAATTCGTTGTATTGCGGTAAAATATAGTGAGCATTCAAGCCTTTCAGTTCAACTGCATTGTACGCAGATTGATGAGCGGCTCTTGTTAGTATGATATCATCTTCATTGTCGCAAACAGCGCATACTGCCGACATAATACCGCAGGATGAGCCGTTGACAAGAATATAGCTTTCCATTGCACCGTAAAGAGCGGCAACGCGGTCTTGCAACTCTTTTATCACACCGTCCGCATGATGCAGATTATCAAATCCGTCTATTTCGGTGATATCTATTTTACAAGCCTCGTCTATATTCAAAAACTCATCATTTCGCTTATGTCCCGGCATATGCATCGGGTACATATCGCTATTGCTGTAATCGGTCAGATCTCTATAAAGTCCCATACATACACCTCCGTATTGGTAATTGTATCATCAGTAACATATCTTGTCAATAATAAATCCGCTCGACAAATTTAGAGCGGATTTTTATTATATGTGCACTATTATTTTAACAAAGCAGCGAAAAAGGAGTGACAAATAAAATGAAATGTGAAATCAAATGCATCGGGAATTGTCTTAATGCTGTGCTTGACGGCGAGATAGATCACCATACCGCAAAGTCGGTAAGAGAGCAGATAGATGCAGCTATCGAAGAGCATACGCCGTCGGTACTGATACTGGATTTTAAGGACATCACCTTTATGGACAGTTCGGGCATCGGTCTTATTATGGGAAGATATCGCCAAATGCAGCTTTCCGGCGGTGAGGTGCGTATCATTAACCCTTCGCCTAATATAAAACGGGTGCTGAAGCTTGCAGGAATGGACAGGCTTGCAAGGATTGAGTACAAAAATTGAGAGATGAGGTGAAAATATGAAAGCCGAAAATATACTGAAAATGGAGCTTCCTGCCCGTTCAAGAAACGAAAGCTTTGCAAGAACGGCGGTGGCGTCGTTCGTATCACAACTTGATCCCACGATCGAGGAGATAAATGACATAAAAACAGCAGTCAGCGAGGCAGTTACGAATTGTATAGTCCACGCTTACGGTGATGGACTCGGTAGTATTTACATAACGGTGAAATTGATCTGTGATGGCGGTGTACAGATAAGAATAAAGGACAAGGGCTGCGGTATTCCTGATATAGCAAAAGCAATGGAGCCGTTGTTTACCACCGGCGGTGAAGAGCGTGCAGGGCTTGGTTTTGCGGTAATGCAAAGCTTTTGCGATAAGGTGAAGGTGTCGTCAAAGGAAGGAAAAGGTACCTGCGTCACGCTTTACAAGGTGCTATCGGCAAAATGAGTGACTATCAAAGGCTTGTTGAGCAAAATCTCGGTCTTGCACATGCCTGTGCTCATAAAATGAAAGGCAAAGGCATAGAGTATGAGGAATTGTATTCGGCAGCATGCGAGGGGCTTGTAAAAGCAGCAAAGCGGTTTGACGAAGACTATGGCTGCAAATTTTCAACATACGCCGTACCGGTAATACTTGGCGAGATAAAGAGGCTCTTCCGTGACGGAGGAGCTGTAAAGATCAGCCGATCGCTCAAGGAGCTTGCGTTAAAAGCATCGAGCGAAAAAGAGAAGTTTTGCTTATCCCGCGGCAGAGAGCCGACCGTGAGCGAGCTTGCCGTATTGCTTGGTGTGTCAGACGAGCAGGCAAATGAGGCGATCTGTGCAATGCAGCCGGTGATGTCACTGACTGTTGATGATGACGGTAAGGAGCATCAAAACGATATTGCGGTATCGGGAAACGAGGATGAATTTATCGACCGTCTTTCCTTACGGCAGGCGTTGTCAAGACTGCCTGAAAACGAGCGGATGCTTATTACCTATCGGTATATAAATTCACAAACTCAGGCATCAACTGCAAAACAACTTGGAATATCGCAGGTGCAGGTATCCCGAAAAGAAAAACAGATACTGCTTAAATTAAGAAAGATGTTGGCATAAATTATGGATTTAATAGTGATATTGCACAAAACAGTCGGCTTTAATTTAAGGTTTATGTAAAAAATACAAATAAACACTTGACATTACAATTTTGATATTGTAAAATTAGATAAAATAACATCGGTGCGGATATCGATGGTTTGGTGGTATTCAATGAGCATTGCTTACAGCGGCTATACCGATGAGACTTTAGCGGTTGCTGCACGGCATGACGATTCGGCATTTGCCGAACTGCTTGGCAGATATTTATTTATTGTTCGCTCCTGCGCCTGCGGATACAAGGATGTTGGAATAGATGTCGATGATCTTGTGCAGGAGGGCATAATCGGTCTTATGAATGCAGTCAAGGGGTATGATGAAAACAGCAAAACACCTTTTTCTGCTTTTGCACGTCTTTGTATTGACCGAAATATCGTTTCCTGCGTGCGAGGCGCATTGCGTAAAAAACGGATTCCGCCGTCGATGCTTTGTATGATAGACGATAATTTCCCCAGCGGCGAGAGTGACGATCCCGAATCCCGCCTTATAGCGCATGAAAATATTGAGCAGCTTTATCAGCGGATAGCGGCTTGTCTTACAGGCTTTGAGCAAACGGTGCTTTCAATGTATCTTGCTGGGAATGATTACAAGGATATTGCAGTCAAACTCGGTTGCGATCGCAAGGCGGTCGATAATGCAATGCAGCGGCTTCGTAAAAAGCTGAAAAAATAAATAAACCGGCATTTCGCCGTTTTATAGTCATATGATACATATGGGAAAATATTTAAGAGAGGTTTTTAAAATGTTCGAGGACAAAACACTGGTATGCAAGGAATGTGGTAATGAGTTCGTTTTCACCGCAGGCGAGCAGGAATTCTATGAGGCAAAGGGCTTTGTAAATGAGCCGCAGCGCTGCAAATCCTGCCGTGATGCACGCAAAAACGCTTCCAGAGCCGAGAGAGAAATGTTTACAGCTGTTTGCGCTGCTTGCGGTGCAGAAGCAAAGGTTCCTTTCCGTCCGCGTGAGGACAGACCGGTTTATTGCAGCGAATGCTTTGCAAAAACAAAGGAGCAGTAAACATAAGGCTTACTTATCATAGAGTGATATAACGGACTTAATATTTATATATTTTCTGTTGTTAAAAATGTGATACGTTTCCTAATTGTGCGGGGGCCGCCGGTGTCGTGATGACATCGGCGGTTCTTCGTTATTATAGGTAAAAATCATACAATATATATTGTTTTTTATAAGATATTTCTTGACATATGCACAATATAGTGGTATCATTTAGGTAATGTGGATTATTATATGCTATAAATGGCTTTATGGTATGATATTCTTGCGTTCAGGCGAGCACGCGGCCTGTTATAAACAACTGCGGTTTAATATATAAGGAGGTCTTGCAATGGACTACATACGTATTATTATTGCAGCCATCGGTCTCGTTTGCACAGTTGCCGCCTTTATTCTGGGTTCTGTATTCGGAAAAAAGAAATTTGAAAACGAAATAGGCTCGGCTAAAGAGCAGGCCAACAAAATCGTTACCGATGCTATGAAAAAAGCGGCTGAAACAAAAAAAGAATCGCTGCTTGAAGCAAAGGACGAGATCCATCAGCTCCGTACAGAGGCTGATAAGGAGATCAAAGAGCGTCGAAGTGAGGTTCAGCGTCAGGAACGCAGACTTCAGCAAAAAGAGGAGTCGCTCGATAAGAAAATTGAAAACCATGAGAAAAAAGAAGAGAAACTCAGCGAGCGTTTAAAAGAGGCTGAGGAAAAGATCAAGGAAGCTGAGGAGCTTAAAGAGGCTCAGCGTGATATGCTCAAGAAAATTTCCGGATTTACCGTTGAGCAGGCTAAAATGCAGCTTCTTTCAGAGGTAGAGGGTGAGCTTGCTCACGATAAGGCATTGCTTATCAAGAATTATGAGCAGCAGACCAAGGAGGAATCTGAAAACCGTGCGAGAGAGATCATCAGCCAGGCTATTCAGCGCTGTGCTGCGGATCATTCAAGTGATATCACCGTATCGGTAGTAGCACTTCCTAATGATGAAATGAAGGGCAGAATTATCGGTCGTGAGGGTAGAAATATCACTGCGCTTGAAAAGCACACAGGTGTTGATCTTATTATTGATGATACACCTGAGGCGATCACACTTTCCTGCTTTGATCCGGTGCGCCGTGAGATCGCTCGTATTGCGCTTGAAAAACTTATCGCAGACGGAAGAATTCACCCCACAAGAATCGAGGAGCTTGTTGAAAAGGCAAAGCGTGAGGTTGCCGCTACCATTAAGGCAGAGGGCGAGCGTGCTGTGTTTGAAACAGGACTTCGCGGAGTTCATCCGGAAATTATAAAGCTGCTCGGTAAGCTCCGTTACCGTACAAGCTACGGTCAGAATGTACTTAATCACTCACTTGAGGTCGCACATGTTGCAGGCCTTATGGCAGCAGAGATCGGCGCAGATATCCAACTTGCAAAGCGCGCAGGTCTTTTGCACGATATCGGCAAGGCGCTTGACCATGAGATGGAAGGAAGCCATATCCAGCTCGGTGTTGATGCAGCTAAAAAGTACCGTGAGAGCGAAGCTGTTGTTCACGCTATACACGCACATCACGGTGATGTAGAAGCTAAAACAGTTATCGCATGTCTTGTTCAGGCAGCTGATGCTATTTCAGCAGCCCGTCCAGGTGCACGCCGAGAGAATATTGAAAATTACATCAAGCGTCTTGAAAGACTTGAGGAAATTGCCAATTCCTTTAACGGAGTTGAAGGCTCGTATGCGATCCAAGC
>JAFPAK010000214.1 GCA_017390825.1 Clostridia bacterium | reverse complement strand
GGGATTGGTGGAACATCCTACGAAACGGTTATTAAGATTTGTAATTTGCTCAACCTGAAGCAGGCATATGATGTGGATCTAACTTTGTTTAATGAACATTGTTACGAGATTTGTACAATGCTTGCCTCTCTTGATGAACATGCTGTGCATACACTTAAAACCATTTTGAGTGTTGAGTACGAACGATGCACCAACGGTAAGAAGCCACATAGGCAACGTGAAACAGTATCAATAGCCAGCAAAAGCCTTGATTACGAGGAGGCTAACGTATGATAAGCAAAGAATTAAAGCGTTTAAGTCGTCGAGAACTGGTTGATATAATCTATCAGTTAAAGAAGAACGAACAAGAAATGCAAGAAGAAATAGAGTCGCTTAAAAACGAACTTCAGGATAAACGAATTCGTATTTCTACAGCAGGTTCAATTGCCGATGCGGCTATGTCGGTGACAAATGTATTTTCTACCGCTCAAATGACAGCCGATCTTTATTTGCGTGAAATCTCATATATGAAAGAAAATACAGAAAAAGAGTGCGAAAAAAAGATTGAAGACGCCGAGAAAAAGGTTAAAAAAATACTTGCCGATGGCGAGAAAAAGTTCGACACCTTAAAAGCTGCTTATAAAAGTGAGTACGCAAAGTGGCAACAACTTCGAACACAAAACGCTGTTCTTGAAGCAAATAAACAGGAATCGTGCGAGGGTGTAGAAAATGGCTAATAAACACACAAAGAAGGTTTCTGTCCCCTCATTAACAGAAATTCAAAGTGAGCGCAAACGCATACGAAGAGGAACATACTATCGCCAAGCTCTTCGGGGTACGGTTTCTGTGCTTTTGGTAGTAGCCGCCGTCGCTGTTTTAATTACAACTTTGTTTTTGCCAATCCTTCAAATTTCAGGTGATAGTATGTCACCCACTTTGGAACATGATGAAATTGTTGTTCTTTTAAGAACGAAAAATTTTGAACGAGGCGATTTAATCGGCTTTTATTATCAAGGAAAGATTTTGCTAAAACGAGTGATAGCATTGCCTGAAGATGAGGTGGCAATGGATGCCGATGGTAATGTTTATGTGAATGGCGAATTATTAGAAGAACCTTATGTAACGGCTAAAGGGCTGGGAGATTGTGATTTGGAATTTCCGTATAAAGTGCCGGGAACCAGTTATTTTGTATTAGGCGATAGACGCTCCAATTCGGTGGATAGTCGAAATTCCGTTATTGGTTCAATTTCAAGAGATGACATTATTGGGAAAGTTTTTATAAGAGTGTGGCCACTCCCTAAATTTGGCTTTGTGTACTAAAAGCATTTAAGATCACTAAAAAGAAAGGAGGGAGAGATGTGCAGGATGTTTTAGGCCAAGCCCTAAAGAAGCTAAAAAGGAAAAGAATAAGAAGAATGCGGATGCTTGCTGTTCTGCTTGTTCTCTCCCTCGTAGTTTCGTTAGATGTTTTCTGGTCTTTGCGCCAACCCGGTCTAACGTTAGCAGGAAATGCTGATTGCGGTATAACCGAACATACTCACGATGAATTATGCCAAAACGAAGAAACGACTTGTCAGCTAACCGAACACGTTCACACTGTGGAATGTTATTCCGATGAAACGGCAGATATTGAATCGCAACTCGATTGGCAAAAAATGTTTGAACAGTATCCTTTCACGGGAAACCTTAGTGAGGATTTGGTTGGTGTTGCCAAAACGCAGGTTGGCTATTCCGAAAGCAATCTGAATTTTCAGGTGGACCAAGACGGTGTACGACATGGTTACACGCGATATGGCGCGTGGTACGGAACACCTTACAGCGATTGGTCGGCCACCTTTGTATCGTTCTGCTTACATTTTGCGGGTGCGAGTGCCGATGAATTCCCCACAAACACAGGTGCTAACTCTATGGCAGAACAATGGGAGCTGCTCGGTAAATATGTGGCGGTAGGCAACTATATCCCTGTGGAAGGTGATTTGATATTCTTTAAGGATAACACGGTAGGTATTGTTATCGAAACCTTTTCAACGGCGGTTTACGTTGTGCGTGGCGATATAGAAGGCTCAGTGCAAACGAGTTTAGTATCGATAGCGGATAATTCTATTTCAGGATGGGGGCAAACGGGAAAACAACTATCCGAAATTGATTTATTAGATATATCAAATGATCCTGCGGTGCATGTGCTTGATAGCGGTTCTGTGGCAATGCAACAATCGGCCATAACCAATAGTTTGCAAAATGCAGAAACTGAAACAACGCCGATCGATTTGATATCTTATTTACACAAAACCGGTGGTACATATTACATTACCCTGGTGGATATGTACGATCACGAGGTATCCAAAGATCATAACGGCAACTATATGGTATATAGCGATGAAAGCTATAGAATAACCTTGAGTTGTTCCGCACCGAACGGCTTGGAAAACGGCACGTATGTATATCAATTCCCGCTCGGTGCGGATATAGCGCCTGATAGCAAACCTTTCAAGTTGGAAGACGGCACTGTTGTTGGCTCTTGGGAGATATCGGATACAGGTTTAATGACTCTATACTTAGATAATGTGAACGACCTTTCCGATGTTATCATTAGTGCTACAATGGGAATTCATTTCCCGGTGCAAGAGGAACCCATTGATTTTGACGGTAAGGTTACTGTTACAGTATTGGAAAAACATGAAGAAGTATTGGATACTCAGATAGTTAAATGGGGTGAACAAGGACATCCCGATAACGCTTTAGTGCCGGGTAAAACCCACAAAATCGATCCGGATAAAATATACTGGACGGTTGAAATCATAGGTAATAAAAACTCCGCTATACCGGGAAGCACACTAACCGATAGAGTGGTTAAGCATTACTGGAGTCAAGATCACTATTATTCCGAATCGGATATAGCAGCAGGTATCACATTTGGTGTATCAGGAACAACGGAGAACAGCACTGAATGGAATTGGCATAAATGGACTGTTTACCCGGATGATCCGAATTTGGTGGAGTGGAATGAAGATGGCTGGAGCTACATAATGCCCGAAACCATAACCTGTAGCATATGCGGGGGAACCTTGATTCTTGGTAACGAGGGCTTTACGTATTACGCTGAATACACGACAACGCCGGTGGATATCGATATTGCGGGCTCTCTCGAATATGTTAACGAAGTTTCTGTTGATAACCAAGAAACAGAGGGCTGGGCCGCGCATACGCAAACCCACGTAAATACCACCATAACGAAAAACGGCACCTTTGTTTCGGATGCTAACGGTGGTAAATTCATTTGGGAAATGCAGGCGACTATACCCGCCAGCAAGCTGAATGAAGACAACACGTATGAAGTTGAATATATGTGGTCAATTGTAGACGAGATGTGCATTCTTGATCAAAACGGTCAAATCGTTGGCGGCGTTTTTAATACTCTTGATAAAGCAACGGTTACGGCTAACTATTATGGCACTACCATCAACGTTCCCTACGCACCTTACGCTACCGAGGATGATCCGTACGCATTTGCGGTTTGGTCGTGGAAGAGCGATTACGCTGAGGGGAATAATGTAAATCAACTGATTTTCTTAAAACGATGCGAGTGCGATGAGCGACCTTGCGGACGTAATGGGAATGATTGGCGAGATTATGAGCCCACTCGTGCTTATTGCGACTGTTGGAATGAATACGAGGACACAACGTTTACGATTACATACGAAACAACGGATATGTCCATTATAAATGCTCATAACAGTCAAAATCGCTCTGTGCTAAACAAAGCAAGACTTTCGAACGGCGACGGTGACGCTATCGATACGGCGGCTTGGGTGCCGATACCGAATATTCTCGAAAAAGAATGGATTGAAGCAACCAAGGATTATATTGTAAAATATCAAATCACAGTTAACGAGTCCAAGATAGTATTGGGAGACGGTTCGCCGATTACCATTCGTGACGAAATGACCGAAACAATATCGTTTATCCGCGGTACTTTGGTCGTATCGGCGGTGGATATTGACGGCAACCGCACCGTGCTGCAAGAGGGCGTTGATTACGAATATAGGTACAACGTTGATTTGGATGACAGTGGCCACGAGGATGAAGGGCACGCACACGTGCTGGAAATAGACATACTACACCCTAAACCTGTTACTTATTATTTAGATTACGATACTACGGTAGTGGTTCAGGCGGGCGCAGGCACAGTACCGGTAATTAAATATCAAAATGAGGCGTCGATTAGTTTGTGGAATAAAAAGGTTGAAATCACCGATGAAACTACCGAAAAAACCTACACAAACGTTACCCTTGCCTCAAAGCGTTTTGGCATAGAGATAAACAAAAAAGCAGCTGAGACAAACAGCCCGCTGCCAAATGCTAAGTTTGGATTATTTGATGAACAAGGTCACTTGATTATAGCTCGCGAGACGGATGAAAACGGAAACATACTATTTGCAACCGACGTTGCTAACGGTATTGTTCTTAAAGAGCATCTGCTCTATTATATACAAGAGTTAGAAGCACCGTCTGGGTATCAATTAAGCGATAAGCAGTATTGGTTTGTGTTCTGTGCATCGCCCGATGGCTCGTGTGATGCCTTTAAGGAAGTTACTGCAGGAACCAATGCCGTTCGTGTTCCCATCAATACAATCAGTGAAATTGAAATAACCAACGATCTGTTAACTTACGATTTGCCGTCAACCGGCGGCATCGGTATTCATCCCTTGTTACTTGCGAGTGCAATATGTATTATTGTACCGCTTGTATATAGATTCATTCGAAGGCGCAAGCGAGGAAGGAGGGGTGTTGGATAGCTTCCCTTTCTCGGCTTGAAAGCGCCGAAGATGAATCAAAAAATAAAAAAAGACTCAAAAAAGAAAGGAAAAAAGATTATGAAAAAGTTAGTATCCATTTTCTTGGCAATCGCACTTCTCTTTACGTTTAGCATGTCTGTATTGGCAGCCGACACCAACATCACCATCGAAGATGCCACTCGTACCTACGAGGCCTATAAATTGCTCGACGCAACAAGCAGCTTAAAGAGCGGTCACGTTGCGCACGAGGGAGCTTGTGACGATGATTGCTACAACTATTCTTACACGGTAGCAAACAATAACCCTTATTTTGATATCTTAAAAGGTATTGCCAGTAGTGATAACCTCGCGGGCGTTCTGGCTTATTTAGAGGATAACAAAGGCGATGCACAGACCGTAGCGGATACAATCTATCGCGCTATTAAACATCTGGATCCGGATGCAACTGTAACCAAAACTACCACTTCTCTCGCACAAGGTTACTGGTTGTTTGCCGATGTTACAGGTAATGATCTTGATGATGATGAAGCACACTCGGTTGTTCTATTAAAAACCGCAGGTTTAGACACGCTTGAAATCAACCCCAAAACCGCCACTCCCACAATCGTAAAACAAGTTTTGGAAGTTAATGATTCCAACAATACCCCCGGTTCGTGGCAAGATGCTGCCGACTACGATATCGGCGATACCGTTTCCTTTAAGCTTACGGCTACGTTGCCCGCAAACTATGCTTCTTATGACGCATACGAGCTGAAATTTATGGATAAATTGGCGGATGGCTTCACCTTGAAAGCTGATACCATTACAGTTACCGCAAATAACGTTACTTTTGGCGATGACGACTACGATATCGAAACCGAAAACGTGACAACAGGTTATGATTTTGAAGTGATTTTTGCGGATCTTAAGGATATCGCAGGCGTTACGGCTGCCACCGAGATTGTGGTTACTTATGATGCAACGTTAACAAATGCCGCCGAAATTGGCGAAGTCGGCAACGATAACGTGGTTGACTTAGTGTTCTCTAACGATCCTTACGGCGATACTACCGGTAAAATTTCCGATCGCGTAAACGTGTATACCTATCAGTTGGTTGTTAACAAGGTTACGACTGTGGGCAATGACGAAAATGTTCCGTTAAAAGGTGCCGAGTTTACCCTTTACAAAAAGGATTCCAATGGCAACTATAATCCTGCTAACATTACTGCTGTAAAGAGCAATGACGGCACAACCTTCACCTTTAAAGGCCTCGATGCCGGCGATTACAAATTGGAGGAAAGCGTTGTTCCTGCCGGTTACAACAAAAGCTCCGATGTTGAATTCACCGTGGCTGCAACCTACACAGAAGACGATCTCACCACTTTGACGAGTGGGTTCGGAACGGTTGAAGAGACCGATGGCGTGTTCTCCGGTGTTATCACAGGAAAAATTACCAACCTCTCCGGTACGGCTCTTCCCGAAACGGGTGCTGCCGGTACCATGTGGTTGATCGCCGGTGGCGCTGCGCTCGTTCTCTTGGCGGGTGTGTTTATGATTACCCGCAAGAAAATGTCTGTTTTTGAGGACTAATTCTTTCTAAAACGGTTTAAGTTTATTTTGCGTTGAGATAAGCGGCGGATAGTGTATCCGCTATCCGCCGCTTTCTCGAAATTATTAACCTAAGATAAAGAGGGTGACAAATACTTATGAAAAAAAATAAAACAGGGGTTATATTGGTTTTGATATTGTTCGTAGGCGTTTGTGGACTTCTTTATCCATCTGTTAGCCAATATTGGAACTCTAAAACGCAATCGCGAGCGGTGGATAATTATCGAGAAGTTTTGGCTTCCTTGAAACCGCAAGATTACGATGCTTTTTTTGAAGCGGCCGAAAACTATAATGCCGCGCTAAACGAACTGGATTTTCCGTTAACCGAATACCGTGAGCTTAAGAGATATAATGATATTCTTAATGTGAACGGAACAGGTATTATGGGCTATGTGTCCATTCCAAAAATTGGCGTGGAATTGCCGCTATATCACGGCATTTCAACCGAAGTGCTAAATATGGCTTGCGGTCATTTAGAGGGCACTTCTTTGCCTGTAGGAGGAAAGAACACCCACTGTGTATTATCGGCACATCGAGGACTTCCGCACGCCAAACTTTTCACCGAACTCAATAAAATGGAAGTTGGCGATACATTTATGATAACCGTTCTCAACCGAACCGTTACCTATCAGGTGGATCAAATTAAGGTTGTTCTTCCCAGCGAAAGCAATGATATAAAAATTGCGCAGGGAGAAGATTATTGCACCTTGCTCACCTGTACCCCCTACGGCATCAATTCTCACAGACTATTAGTTCGAGGTACTCGAATTGAAAATGCGGCACCTGTGCTGCACGTTACGTCCAACGCTTATCGAATCGATTCTCTTGTGGCAACTCCTGTTGTGGCTGCTCCGATTCTGCTAATTCTATTGATTGTTTTGATGATAAAATATCGAGATAAGGGAAGCAAACCCCTCATCTCAAAGGAGGAAGATGAATGGCTAAAAGAAGAATGGCAGTAATGATAGCTTTAATCTGTCTTTACTTTTGGTTAACGCCATGTTATGCAATGGCAGCTTCCACAACCGATGCATCTGAACCAATCAACGTGAACCAAGAATGTATGTTGACACTCACTTATACTTGTGACGGAACAGCCTTTGAGGACGTATCTGTAAAGCTGTATAAGATAGCCGATGTATCCTCCGATTTTCAGTACACATTAACTTCTCATTTTGAACCGTCAGAACTTATTTTAAATAGTGTTAGAACCAATGGCGAATGGGATGTAATCCGTTCCACACTTGAGGCTCAT
>JAFPAK010000213.1 GCA_017390825.1 Clostridia bacterium | reverse complement strand
GGAAGTTCGTTGATTACCGAATCAAGATTCGGTGAAGTTGTGGTATCGAGTCTTCCTGTTATTCTAAGAGTAACAAGCTCTATTTCTCTTTCTATATTAATTGTCATAGCAAACCTCCCTTTATATACTTAAAAATATAAATCAAACAAGTATTGCATTTCACTGTACAATTGACTGGTTACATTTATTTTATTGTTAATGCATCACATACAGGCACAAGGTTAATTAAATCATACCAAAGCATTACCTTGTCACCGTTTGCAAGCATAAAGGTTTTATTTTCCTGCTGAACAGTATTGATTCCTTCTGTGAATTTATGTTCAACTATATCAATACTATCAAGCTTGTTACCTTCATAATCTGCAAATATAAGGGTATATTTGCCTGCTTCGGGGACAAAAACGGTTGCTTCTTTTGTTTCCGCATTGTAACCTGTTATTGCAAATTCTGTCAAAGTATATTCTCCGCAGTAATCACAAATGCAGTTTTCATCGCTATCGTTATGAGAACACTCCACCCACTCTATGATGATTTTGCATGTAAGATAAGTACCGTTATCACTCATAATCTTGTATTCATATCCCGAATACAAGTTATGCGGTACATCCATATCGTAAATGTAATATGTATCTTTGTCGTATTCACAAGAAATCAAGCTACCAAGCGATATATTATCGAAAGCTGTTTTTTTATGCTTATATGCTTTGAGTGTAATATACTGTTGGATATCGTCAAGTTCAGCACTTTTCAATATATTGGTATTTTTCACTTCTACGCTTTTAACATGAGGATATCTGGCGTTAGCATCGCTCCATGCGTTATAATAGAGCTGGTGTGCATTATTGCCTTTGGATGCATCATAAACAGAGCGAATATAATATGTATGACTTGCATCTGCATGCAGATATCCGAAGCTGCCTTGATCAAAGCAGCTGTCATCTCCGCTTATAAGGTCATATGTATCTACCGAAGTAATACCTATGTTTGCACCTTCAGTTAGCGGTATGTTCGGAATACCTGTAGCCTGACCTCTTGTATGATTGATATTTACCGAATTTTTCGGGAGATAAATGTTTGATTCAACATTTTGTGCCTGCTTGTTACCTGTAACTACTGCCGTGCCACCAAGATATACACTTTTATTGGCATACACACCGCCACCGGCTTTACCTGCTGTATTACCTGTAATTTTACCGCCTGAAATACAAATCATTTCGT
Source organism: Clostridia bacterium (assembly GCA_017390825.1). The sequence goes on along the minus strand of JAFPAK010000213.1, from coordinate 1,042 downwards.
CTGAATATATGCCCGCACCGTTTTCGGTACATTTATTTCCGCTGATTTCACCGCTTTCAACGAAAATTGATCCGTCAGTTATATAGAAAGCACCACCATCACCGTTATTGTTACCACCGGTTATTTTACCTGTCTGTGCCTCTGAGCTATCCGTTATGGTAAGCGAGCCTGCCTCAATTCTAAACACTTGACCGTGTTTCTTTGGAGATGAAAGATTACGGCTTATGGTATGACCGTTTAAGTCTATTGTAATCTCTATAGTATCGGTAGCTAAATGCAAACGCCCTTCATCGGTACCATATTCAGAGCCGCTACTGTTTTCATAGTAAAAATCTCCATTGCCGTCTCCGTCTTTATCAGGAGCAATCCAGTCTGAAAGAAGTGTTACGGTTGTTGGTCGTTTTTTACTAAGAGGTATTGCCTCTGTCCAGCCTGTTTCAAAATCAGAGTATGCACAGAATCTTTCGCCGTCATCTATCGTCATAACATAATCATTTTCTACTTCTTCCTGAACCTCTGCCCATTCACCGCCATCAGGCACTACCTGAACGGTACAGAGTGTATATGTCTGGTCAGTACCCATAACTCTGTATTTTCTTGGTGAAAGCAGATTACAAATATCATCTCTTCCGACTACAACATCAACATCTTCACTTGTTGTATAAGTTATAAGACTGCTAAGCGATACATAATTGAAATGATTCTTTTTGTTATTGTAGGCTGTGAGCGTAATAACCTGATTCTCGTAATCAATGCTTGCTCTTTTAAGCAAATTCGTATCTTTTACAGATACCGTTCTGATATGTGGTGTTGTTACATCGCTGTTACCTTTCATGGTATAATAAAGCTGATAAAGGTTAGTTTTATCACTGCCTTCATAGTAACTACGGATATAATAATTATTCGGTTCATCCGGGATGAAATGTTTATAGCTTTCCAAATCAAACCAACTGTCTTCGCATGTCATTAGAAAGTTGTTAAAATTGGAACCTACACCAATTCGTGCATTCTCTGTAAGCGGTGAGTACGGAATATCGCTACT
>JAFPAK010000212.1 GCA_017390825.1 Clostridia bacterium | reverse complement strand
TCACATTAACAGCACACAACACAAGAAGAGACTTCTTTGAATATATATCCCTCGATAGTCTTATCGAATGTACTTACGACGCAGATACAGATTATATTTACGAAATGGACTATATGCGTGATTTGCGTAATGCTCAGGTATATAAAGTAATGAGTGACAACGGCACATATGCCCTTTGTACTGTAGAAGTTGTTCCCGAAGGCGGTGAATGGGCAGACGAGCAGGAATCCGTAGATAATCCCTATAAGATGACTGTTACAGTCGGCTCATCTGTAAGCGGCTTTACAGATTTGGGAGAAGGTTGGGCATATGCTACAAGTCAGACTCTGCCTACTACAGTAACAATGTTTGATGACTGGTTTGCTCCCGGTGGTAAATTTGAGTATTCAAGCGGTACAAACAAAGGACGACTTTATGTCAACAACAAGGATATCACAATCGACCTTAACGGCAACACCATAAGCCGTAATCTTGAAGAAGCAACATCTGACGGTCAGGTGTTCAGAATAGCAGGAAGTTCAAAGCTTACAATCGTCGATAACTCCGCTACAGGTAATGGTAAGATTACAGGTGGTAACAATAACGGTAACGGCGGTGCATTCTACATTGACAGCGGTTCACTTCATATAAATGGCGGTGAAATCAGCGGCAACTATGCAACCAACGGCGCTGCTGTTTATTGGTGTTCCGGCGGAAACCTTTGCATCACAGGCGGTGTGATTACAAATAATTTAGCAAAAGATAACGGCGGTGCTGTATATATAACCAACAATGGTAAGGTATATTTTGGCGGTACCGCAGTAATAAAAAACAGTTCAAGAGGAAATGTTTATATTTCGGATAAAGATGCTAATATCTATCATGCCAAGGGTCAGGCAGACGGAGTTCCCGATATGCCTTTGACAGAGGGTGCTTGCATTGGTATCTATGCTTCCGATTCCGATGATACCATCAGCGGTGATAACAGCAGATTCGGTGAAGACGATCACAAATACTTCTTCTCAGACAGTACTGACCATTATATCCGAGCAGTTTACAAGGAAGGTGACGGAAACCACGCTTATAAGCTGTATATCAATGCCCTGACGAACTCGGAAACAAAATTCCCTGCAATCGAGTCTGTTGCAGTTATAAACAGCGAACTTTTGCAGAGTGCTACTGTAAACAATGACACAAAGGTTATTACTCTTACAGGTTATGCAAATAAGAAGAGCTCTTTCGAGCAGGTAACACTTGCAAGTCTTATATCTTACACATTCAATTCCGATGCTACATCAGTTTCGGGAAGTAATGCTCTTTATAACCTGAGTACACCTACAGATTACAAGGTTATGAGTGATAACGGCACATACACTGTATACACGGTTGTTGTTGAATGGTTTTGTTCCGAACATGCTGACGAAGATAACAACAACATCTGCGACTATTGCGGTGAATATATTACAGCAACTCCTGCAATCAACTACGATGAGGAAACCTTCACGGTAACCGCAACCGGTGATGGCGCCGTTATCCTCTATGTTAATGGCGTGGTAGTTGAAAGACCCCACACCTTCGAACAGGGCAATAC
>JAFPAK010000211.1 GCA_017390825.1 Clostridia bacterium | reverse complement strand
TATGCTTATTATGAATGCTTGTGGAAGCACTGTTCAGTTCCCCGGTGATGCCGGTCATGAAGAAAGCGATATTGTCTGCCCTCGTTTCGGCAAACTTCTTAAGTGTGATATTATGCAGGCTGCGCATCATGGTCACCTCGGTACAAAGGCAGAATTCTATGAGCTTTCTGACGCAAAGACAATTCTCTTCCCTACAACTCAGATTAAATATGATGAAGAGTTTGAAAAAATTGATGTCAATCGTTACGCTGTGGATATTGCAGATGAATGCTTTATCGCTTCTAACGGAACAATGGAATTTAATCTTCCTTACAAAGTAGGGGAGTCAATTCATTACGATGATGAAACTTTTGAAGATTTTGACGGAATCTACAATCTTTGGGCATATACCTACACCGATGAGCGAAAGCAAGAACTCAGGGATTTGTTCGTAAAAAACGGCGGTAAGCTTTAAAATTCATTCCTCCACCAAAATAGTGGAGGAATTTTTTTGGCTTTGTGCTAAAAACTATTGACTTGTAACACAATATATAGTATCATTATTATGAATTCGGCACATTATTTGGGTATTAAAATTTGAAGTGGAATCTAATTTTAGAAAGGTGTAATTATGAGAATTATTAAAAGAAACGGCTCTGAAGTTGATTTTGATGTTTCAAAAATTGCGGCAGCCATAACAAAGGCAAATGAAGCAAATGGTGGCAAAAAAGAGCTTACCGATGCGCAGATTAAAGAAATTTCTGAATATGTTGAGTTTAAAATCAGCAAGGCAAACAGAGCTTTTTCTGTTGAAGAAATTCAGGATATCGTAGAAAATCAGATTATGGCTCAGGGTGCGTTTGATGTTGCGAGACGCTATGTTAAGTATCGTTATACCCGTTCTCTTATTCGTAAAGCTAACACTACTGATAATCAGATTCTCTCTCTTATTGAATGTAATAACGAAGAAGTAAAGCAGGAAAATTCTAACAAAAATCCCACCGTCAACAGTGTTCAGCGTGACTATATGGCCGGTGAAGTAAGTAAGGATATTACAAAAAGAATTCTTCTTCCTCAGCATATTATTGAAGCTCACGATCAGGGTATAATCCATTTCCATGATATGGACTATTTTGCTCAGCATATGCACAACTGTGACCTTGTGAATCTTGAAGATATGCTTCAGAACGGCACGGTTATCAGCGGCACTTGTATCGAAAAGCCCCATAGCTTTTCAACAGCTTGCAACATTTCAACTCAGATCATTGCTCAGGTTGCCAGCAGTCAGTATGGTGGTCAGAGTATCAGTCTGGCTCACCTTGCTCCGTTTGTTCAGGTTTCAAGAGAAAAAATCCGCAAGGATGTTTTGATTGAAGTTGAAGAATTTGGCGGCAACGTTGATGAGGAAACAATTAATAAGGTTGTTGAAAGAAGACTCAGGGAAGAAGTTCGCAAAGGCGTTCAGACAATCCAGTATCAGGTTGTAACTCTTCTCACAACAAATGGTCAGGCTCCTTTTGTTACCGTGTTTATGTACCTTGGCGAAGCAAGAAACGAGCAAGAAAAGCGTGACCTCGCTATTATTATTGAAGAAACCCTCCTGCAACGCTACGAG
>JAFPAK010000210.1 GCA_017390825.1 Clostridia bacterium | reverse complement strand
TAAAAATAAGTATTCTCGCGGGTTCTAAGGAATAGCCTTAAAGGAAAATCAGTTGAAAATATAAAGAAAAAGATGCTTGTATGATGAAAATTTAAGAGGAAGGACAGTAAAAATGAATAGTTTTATACTGAAGGGAAACATTTGCTATAGCATATCAAAAACAGAATTAAAGACGGTTTCAGGATACGTTGTTTGCAGCGATGGAAAATGTGCGGGGGTTTTCGAGGAACTTCCGGAAAAATACAAAAATCTTGAATTGAGAGATTTAAACGACAGGCTTATTATTCCAGGCATGGTGGATTTACATATTCACGCTCCGCAATATGCTTTTCGTGGCATGGGAATGGATTATGAGCTTATAGAATGGTTAAACACGCAGACATTCCCCGAAGAAGCAAAGTATAAGGATGCAGATTATGCAAAAAAAGCATACACAATATTTGCCGATAATATGAAAAACAGCGCTACCACAAGAGCCTGTATTTTTGCGACAAGGCACAGACAAGCTACAGAAATACTGATGGATTTAATGGAAGAAACGGGACTTGTGACTTATGTAGGAAAAATTAATATGGATAGGTCAGCACCCGATGAACTTGTGGAAGAAAGTGCAGATATGTCTGCCTTTAATACATTCGGATGGATAAACGATATTGCGGGTAAATACAAACGCACAAAGCCTATACTTACCCCAAGGTTTATTCCGAGTTGTACAGACGACCTTATGGACCAGCTTCGTGAAATACAAAGAGCATACAGTCTACCTGTACAATCCCATTTGTCAGAGAACAAGGGGGAGATTGAATGGGTTCGTGAGCTTAGACCTGACAGTTCGTTCTATGGCGACAGCTACGACAAGCATGATTTGTTCGGTGATGAAAATTTAGATTCTGAAAAAGTCAACACAGTAATGGCTCATTGTGTGTGGTCAAGTGATGAAGAAGTAAAGCTCATGCGTGAGAACGGTGTATTTATCGCTCATTGTCCTGCATCAAATATAAATCTTGCATCAGGAATAGCACCTGTAAGAAAATACCTTGATCTTGATATGAAAATCGGTCTCGGGAGCGATGTGGCAGGCGGACAGACGGAATCCATTTTCCGTGCGATAACCGATGCTATTGGTGTTTCAAAAATGTATTTTAGATATGTGGATGAAAATGCAAAAGCCGTAACTTTTGAAGAAGCGTTTTACATGGCAACAAAAGGCGGTGGTGAGTTCTTCGGAAAAGTCGGAAGTTTTGAAGAAGGATACGAGTTTGATGCGCTCATACTTGACGACAGTATTATTCATCATCCGCTTAATCTTAATATACGACAAAGATTAGAACGCAGTATTTATCTGTCCCTTGATTTGTGTGGCGGTATCAAAGAAAAATATATACAAGGCAATAAAATTATTAATGAGGTATTTGAATGAAAGCTAAAAGCTTTTTAAGTTTATTTATCGTAATTGTACTTTGTTTGTCACCATTTGCATCGTTTGCAGAAGATGCCGAAACTGAAAAGATAATCGAAGACAAGGGGATGGTTCCGTTCTATGTGTGCACATAACGGAGCTCATATAGATGCTCCATCTCATTTTATAGAAAAAGGAAAAAATGTTGACGAAATTTATGTGACAATACAGTTGGTTATTGTTATGTTGCAGTACATAACGGTGATGTAACGACAACCGATGCAAATTGCATTCTGAAAAAAGTAAATGATCTTGGAACAGGGGAGAGAATACTTATTTCCGGAGATGCAACCGTAACCGAAGAGGCTGCAGAACATATTTAATAGAAGTGATAAATGGGGGCGTATGATAATTACGCCCCCATTAATATTAAACTATTATTTCAAAATTACATTCCGTATTAATAAATTCCATTCTTTCTTCATCTGTTTCAAAATAAGAATAAGCTATGATAAGCTTTGCATAGGCGGTTTCCTT
>JAFPAK010000209.1 GCA_017390825.1 Clostridia bacterium | reverse complement strand
TCGGCAGAATAAACGAAGATGTCAACACGTACTGTTATTTAGGCTCACAAGGTAAGCTGTTTTTAACTATAGCTGACGTTATGCTTACTCAGGTAACAACACAGAAAAACAATGGCGGCATGACGGACGTGTATCTTGATAGCGGAACATATCTGAAAACAATATACACAGTTATATTATGCCCGTCATTTGTAAAAATATCATGTATGGGAATGACGCATAGGCGAATACATCACAGAATCAATTGGAACAAGGGCGTACCGCTCATACTTCACGAAAGGTGGAAAAAGTAATGTCGGAAAAAATGAATCTTAATGAACAGGCACAAGAAATACTCAGGATCGCTGAAGAATCCGGCGTGCAGGGAAATTTCTTTTTTGTAACTACGTTTAAACGCTATCAGGTACAGATAAAAATACTTAATGATCTTGAAATAGCATTGAAGGAGAACGGAACACTTGTTACAAAGGAATATGTAAAAGGGCGCAAAAACCTTTATGACAATCCGGCTATAAATGCATATAACCGTACCACAGATTCAGCAAACAAAACAGTCGCAACACTTATGAAAATTATCAGGGGATTCGTAGAAGATTCAGACAACGATGCCGAAGATCCTTTATTAAAGATCTTGAACGGTGGCGGTTCGGGTGAATAAGGCTTACGAATATTGCAAGAAAAATTATAAAAAGAAAACCACGCCGAAGTATGTAAAGATTCAGATGAAAGACTGGATGCGAATTGCCGAAGGTAAAAGCAAAAAAATACGAAGTATCTGAATTCAAGTTGCGGCAGATAGAAAATATATTAAAGCTCCTGAACATGCCGAAGGGTTTAAAAGCCGGAGAAACGCTTTATAACTGTTCGACAGGGTATCAGTGGTTTATATATACGGCGGTTTTCTGTACAGTGTACAGGGACAACAACGCCCGCAGGAAATACGAAACTTGCTTACTTGAAATATGCAGAAAAAACTTTAAAACATACACAATCGGGACGATATTTATTATAGCGTTCCTTACCGAACCACAGTTTTCTAAATTTTACTCCGTAGCTCCTGACGGTGCGTTGTCAAAGGAAATTCAAGAAGCTATTTCGGAAACGCTCAGATCATCACCGGCAATTTACGAATACAAGAATCAGAAAAGATTCAAGATTCTGCGTGACTACATATCATTTAAACCGCTCTCGTCAAAGTTCATTCCTCTTAGTTACAGCACGTCAAGGATGGATTCGAGAATGCCGAATGCATTTTGTGCAGATGAAGTCGGGGCACTTCCCGTCAATTATCCAGTAGAAGCAATGCGAAGCGGTCAGATCAACATGAAAAACAGGCTCGGTTTCATTATTAGTACAAAATATCCGACTATTGACAACCCGTTCGAGGATTATGTACAATATAGTAAAAAGGTACTTGACAAGATAGAAAAAGACGAAACCGTGTTTTCACTCTTGTACGAACCTGATAATACTAAAGACTGGATGACGGACGACCTGATATTAAAGCAGGCGAATCCTGCCGCTCTCGAAATCCCTGAAATATGGGCAGAACTCAAAAAGAAAAGATCCTACGCTATAGCAGTAGAAAAAGCACGAGAAAACTTTGTTACGAAACACTGTAATATAATTTATCAGGGTGTCGGAACAGAAACATACATTGACGTTGCAGAGGTCAAGAAATGCCGCACTTCCGGCATAGATTGGCATGGGCGTATTGTTTATGTGGGTGTTGACTTATCAGAAACAAATGATAATACGTCCGTTGCAATTGCTACGGAAGACGATAACAGGATTTTAGCAGAGGTTTTCGCATTTGTTCCTGCCGGCAGGATCGAAGAAAAATCAATTGCGGAAAAGCTTGATTATCGAAGCATAATAGAGAACACAAACAAAGTATTTGCCTGCGGTGATAAAGTCATAGACTATAATTTCGTAGAATCATTTATCATGAGTTTACAAGAAAAATATGGCTTTATAATTCAGGCAATAGGCTACGACCGATGGAACGCACTCAGTACGGCGCAGAAACTTGCAAAAGAAGGCTATAACGTTATTGAGATTCAGCAACATTCAAGCGTTTTGCATCCGCCTACAAAGCTATTGCGAGAAAAGATCCTTGAAGGCGAATTTTTATATGAAAAAAATCCGATGCTTGAAATAAACTTTCAAAATGCAAGATGCACATACGACACAAACCGAAATCTTTATGTAACAAAGAAGAAATCAAAAGGTAAAGTCGATATGGTTGTATCATTAATCAATGCAGTTTACCTGCTACAGCAAGACGTTATGTTCGGCTCGGATTTTACAATACAAGTTATTTAAAAAAGAAGGTGAAAAAATGGCGTTTTGGAAAAGATCAAAAAAGCGTGAAGATCCTTCCGCCGATGCAGATGATGTACTTTTGCGTGCACTTTTGCATCAAGAAACAATCACAAGAGAAAAAGCAATGACGATTCCGTCAATAGCGGGGGCAGTGGATTTTATTTCCGGCTCGCTTGCTTGTATGCCAGTTAAGCTTTACAAATATAACGGGACAGAGGTTGAAGAAGTCAAAGGGGATCCCCGATGCCGGATAATGAATCAGGACACCGGCGACACACTTGATGGTTTTCAGCTCAAAAAAGCAATGGTCGAAGACTATCTCATGGGAAAAGGCGGTTACGCTTACATTCAGAAAAAGCGAAATGAAGTCACCGGCGTTTATTACGTTCAGGAAATCTATATCGTGATCATGCGACTTTTTCACCCGATTTTCAAGGAGTATACAATCGAAGTTGAAGGGAATAGTTATTATCCGTTTGAATTTTTGAAGCTCCTGCGAAACACAAAGGACGGTGCATCAGGTGAAGGCGTAACAGTTCAGCTATCACAGGCAATAGAAACCGCATATCAGACAATGATATATCAGCTTGGATTAGTCAAAAAAGGAGGAAACAAGCGAGGTTTTCTGAAGTCACAAAGAAAGCTCGGTCAGGATGAAATTGACGTTTTAAAGCAGGCATGGCGGAACCTTTACAGCAATGACGAAGAATCAGTAGTTGTATTAAATAACGGCTTAGAGTTTCAGGAAGCAAGCAATACAAGCGTAGAAATGCAGTTAAATGAAAGCAAAAAAGCGTTCATGGATGAGATCAACAGCATTTTTCACATCTATCCGAATGATTTTGACCGCACCTTTAAGGAGGCTATTTATCCGATTGTAAAGGCGTTTGAAACAGCTTTAAATCGTGATTTACTCCTCGAAAGAGAAAAGAAAGATCATTTCTTTGTTTTTGATGTAAAGGAAATCATAAAAGCATCTATCAAAGAGCGTTATGAAGCATATAAAACCGCAAAAGAAACCGGCTTTATAACTCTTAATGAAATCAGACAGGAAGAAAACCTAAACTACGTTGAAGGACTTGACGTTGTTAACGTTGGTTTGGGTGCCGTCCTTTATGATGTAAAAACACATACTTACTACACACCGAACATTGATTCGCAGACAGATCTTAATAAAACCGAGTCAATGCTCGAAAGTCATGTAGAGGAACAGGAATTCACATCAGACGGAAACTCCGCCGATGCATAGGAAGGAGGGAAAGCGCAATGTACATCAGAATCACCGACAACACGGTTGAAATCGAAGGTTATGTCAATGCCGTTGAACGTCTTTCAAAGCCTTTACCGAGCCGCAGGGGCGATTTCTTAGAGCGGATCCGAAAAGGTGCGTTTGAAAGAGCTTTAAAGCGAAATGATGATGTCAGATTTCTTTTAAATCATAACTGGAATAGAGATCTTGGCGGCACAAAAGACGGCAACGTGGAATTAACTGAAGATAATATCGGCTTGCACATCCGAGCAACTATAAGTGACGCTGAAGCAGTACAGAAGGCAAAGCGGGGCGAGCTTATAGGTTTTAGTTTTGGTTTCGAGGATAGAGATGTAGACGAACAGTCTGAAAACGGAATGATGACAAGGAACGTAAACGACCTTGATTTGTACGAAATTTCAGTCCTTGACAGAACAAAAACACCTGCGTATGACGGTACCTTGATAAATGTCAGGGATGCCGAAGGCGAGCAGGCAAAAAAGATTTATTTCGGCGAAACTTTTGCCGACGAAATAAATATCAAAAATGAAGCAAAAACCGAAGTACGAGAAAAGTCAGAGGAAAAACCGATTGACTACTCAGAAGCGGAAAAAATTATTTCAGAAATGAAAGGAGAAAATTAACCATGCGCAAAGATCTTATCGAAAAGAAGAATGATCTTATTACAAGAGCGGAAAACGTTCTTAATAAGGCAAAGGAAGAAAAGAGGGAGTTAACACCTGACGAAATGCAGGAACTTGCAGAAATCAGGGACGACATCCGAAAGATCAAAGAAACTCTCGGTATTGAAAAGGAGATTGACGACATGCGAGAACTTGAAGAAAAGCAGGATGCAACACCAACAGAAGCAGAAAGAGCTTGCGGAGTTGAAGAAAAGAAAAGATCACTCGAAGAAGCTAACAAAGTAGCGGCACAGGAAAAGGCGTTTGAAGCTTACATCCGTGGTACAGCATCACAGAGGGACGTTGACGTAAACCTTACCGTAGCAAATAACGGTGCAGTTATTCCGACAAC
>JAFPAK010000208.1 GCA_017390825.1 Clostridia bacterium | reverse complement strand
TGTGCTAAAATATAATAAAAATGATGCCGAATAAAAATGATGTGGTAATATAAATTAATCAAAAATCGAATTAAAAGCAATAGTTGACAATACAATAACTTTGGTGTATATTTACAATAGGTAGTTTTGAAAATTTTAATTCTTTGGAGGAACTGAAAATGGCTTATAAGATAATAAAAATCGACCCCACGCTTGCTTCCTATGAAAAAGATATAGATCTTCGAATGGAGAACTACAAACAAAAGAAAAATGAATTGCTCCGCGGGCAAAACATTGTTGATTTTGCTGATGGATATAAATATTTCGGCTTTCACCGCACAAAGACCGGCTGGGTCTATCGTGAATGGGCACCTGCTGCTGAAAAAATGTATCTTACCGGTGACTTTAATGATTGGGATACATATCTTAATCCCATGAACAGACTTGAAAACGGCGTTTTTGAAATCGAACTTAAAGGCAAAGATGCTTTGCAGATTGGTCAAAAGGTGCAGGCCATCGTTATTCACAACGGGCAGGAGCTACGAAGAATTCCGCTTTATGCAACAAGAGTTGTACAGGATCCGCAAACATACCTTTGGTGTGCAGAAATAGACGATACTCTTACAGAGTACGAATGGACTGATCAAAAATTCAAGACTTGCACAACTCCGCTTATATATGAGTGTCATATTGGTATGGCGCAGGAATCGTATTCTGTTGGTTCATACCTTGAGTTTGCTGAAAATATTTTGCCGAGGATCAAAAAGCTCGGCTATAATACCATTCAGATAATGGCTGTAATGGAGCATCCTTATTACGGCTCATTCGGCTATCAGGTATCCAACTTTTTTGCTGCTTCCTCACGCTACGGCAGCAGCAGAGATTTGAAATATTTAATAAATAAGGCTCATAAAATGGGCATTACAGTACTGCTTGATGTTGTTCACTCGCACGCTGTTAAGAATACCAACGAGGGACTCAATCAGTTTGACGGTACCGAATATCAGTTTTTCCATGCGGGCGGCAAGGGAAACCATAGCGCATGGGACACTAAGCTTTTTAATTACGGCAAAAACGAAGTAATCCACTTTCTTTTGTCTAACCTCAAGTATTGGATGGAGGTATTCCATTTTGATGGTTTCCGCTTTGACGGTGTTACGTCAATGCTTTATCATGATCACGGGCTTGGCAGTGCATTTGTGAATTACGATATGTATTTCTCAATGAATACTGATATTGAGGCTGTAACATATTTGCAGCTTGCAAACGAGCTCATCCACAGCTATAACAAAAAAGCGTTAAGCATTGCAGAGGATATGTCTGGTATGCCCGGCATGTGTATCAAGATCGAGGATGGCGGTATAGGATTTGATTACCGTCTTTCAATGGGTGTGCCGGATTTGTGGATCAAGATGATAAAGGAGTGCCGTGATGAGGATTGGGATATGTATAAGCTCTGGTATGAGCTTTGCGGTCGCCGTCCGAAAGAGAAGAATATCGGCTATTCGGAGTCGCACGATCAGGCGCTTGTAGGGGATAAGACTATAATGTTCCGTCTTTGTGATGCTGAAATGTACCACGGCATGAAGAAATTTGGCAATAATATGGCCGTTGATCGTGGTATTGCGCTTCACAAGATGATACGGCTTATCACAGCGTCACTTGCCGGTGAAGGATATCTCAATTTTATGGGCAATGAGTTCGGCCATCCGGAGTGGATCGATTTTCCGAGAGAGGGCAACGGCTGGAGCTATCATTATTGTCGTCGTCAATGGAGCCTTGTTGATAACGAAACTCTGCGTTTTTGCGAGCTAAACGAATTTGATAAGGCGATGATATCGTTGCTTAAAAAGGAACGAATACTTGCTAAAAAGACAGTCAGTACATGGATACATCAGGGCGACAAGGTCATTATGTACTGTAAGGGTGATGATGCTTTTGCATTTAACTTTAATCCCACACAGTCCTTCGATGGATATTTTGTACCTGTCAAAAGTGAAGGCATATATAAAGTCATACTCACAACTGATGATGGCATCTTCGGTGGTTATAACCGTGTTGACAAAGAGTATGAGTATAAAGCAGAAGCTATGCACGATGGAAGAATAGGATTTAAGTGCTATCTGCCTTCACGCAGCGCTATCGTGTTTAAGAAAACAGATGAATAGATTTAAAAGGCATATTTTATTAATACTTTCGCTCATTTTTATTCTTACTTCATGCAACAGAATTAATGATCAGGAATCTGGTATTACTGCTGTTACAGTCTTGGATGAGGATATGATAATCGAGCTTATGCTCGGTGAAAATGAAGAAGAAAACTATTTTGTTGTTGAAACCGACAAAGAATTTTCGATAGCTGATTTGCTTTGCGTTTGTGAGGATAGCGGTGTTGCAGATATAGCTTGTAATATGACTAAGGTCGATAATGTTATTCGTTTTACCGTAAAAGCAGTCGGAGTAGGGGAAACCGAGGTTTATTTCGGCGCAAGAGGGTCGAATATCATATCCGAAAGTGTTAAAATAATTGTAGCAGAGGGCGAATCTGTAACAATAACTACAACAGTTGTGCAGTCTACTGTTCAAACAGATACCGTATTTGCAAATAGTACCTTGGCAACTGATTCTTATGTAGCAGAAAATAATAATACCACTACATCAGTAGCAGCGGCAGATAATTCTCAAGTAGTTTATATTACACCAAGCGGCAAAAAGTATCATTTATCTAAAAGCTGTGCCGGTGCAAATGCAATTGAAACGACATTTCAAGAAGCATCAAAAAGCAGAGAACCCTGTAAGAAATGTGCAAAATGATAAAACCGTTGTGTCGGTATTTCGACACAACGGTTTTGTATATCAATCAGTCGTCATCGCAACAGCAGCGTTTGTGGCAATGATGTCTATGGCAACAATTGCGGCATCGACAGGATTCACAGTCACAATCGTCACAGTCACAGCGTGAACTGCTTCGCTCTGCCGCATCAGCGGTGGCAGCACAAACTACCGATTCCGGAAAATCATTCAGAGTGAGTTCACGCTGCTCGCAACAATTGCTGCTCTCTGCAAGCAAACTTTGATATGAGCAATCCATTTTAACATGTCCTTTCTATAAAACAAAATGCAGTATATAGGCGGGAACGCATAGCCTATATACTGCATTATATTCAAATATTTTGATTTTGTTATTCTTTATCTTCTGTTTCTTCTTTTTCTTCAATATCAGCCCAGAAATACTCTGCATCTTCATAGTCATCATATTCATCATCGTCGGTACTGAATGGATTCCCATCCTGCTCGTTAAGCTCTTTAACAGGATTGCGGCTGAGGTCCGGTTCATCATAGCTGCCTGGCGGATATTCACCGATTACCTCTACCATACCCGTACGCATCCAAATGCTCGGCGTAACTCTTATGGTAAAGCCCCGACCGTTGTTAGCCATCCAGTTTATCATCTCCTGCTCGGGTAGACCGTAAACCGAAAGCAGCGTCATAATTACACCGCCATGAGCACAGATAGCAGTCTCTTTTACACCGGATTTTAATATTTCTTTGATCGTGTTGATAAATGCAATGCAGATGCGCTCTGCAAACTCTTTGTTAGACTCACCGTTAGGCGGAGTAGCACCGTGACGCACCCAATCGTTGAAGGCGGGATCGTCAACAAGCTCTTCTGAGGTCTTTCCTTCAAAATCACCGAAATTACATTCACGCAATCCTTCAACAACAACTGTATCAGCACCATCGAACAAAATATCGGTAGTCTGTTTGCAACGCTTCAGTGGACTTCTGTATATTACCTGCGGATTTCCATAGTTATATTTCTTTTTAAGTTCTTTGAGCTGATTTATACCCTCAGTAGTTATATCAACATCCATACTGCCTACATACTGACCGGTTTTATTTCCTTCAGTCATACCGTGGCGTACAAGATGAATTATATAGCTTTTCATATGGTTACCTCCGAAATTTTGTTGTTTGCATTATACAAAAAAATAATTAAAGTTTGTTTAATTTGTCTCTTTACAACTTCAGTATTATTTGATAAAATTATACACCCAGTATAATAAAGGACGAAAGAACAATGGAAAATAAATTTGCTGTAAGAATGAAACTGATAAGGAAAGAAAAGGGCTGGTCACAGAAACTCGCAGCGGCTAATCTTGGTATATCACAAGCGCTGCTTTCACATTACGAAAAAGGTATCCGTGAATGCGGACTTGATTTTATCATAAAGGCGTCAGAGGTGTATTCAGTTAGCTGTGATTATCTCCTTGGTGCAACAGACAACTCTGCCGATACCGTCCACAGCGATCCTGATCGCATCGACGAGGATCTAATCGGTTCACCGAAATTACAACAGTCAAAAAAGGATGCTGTCGCATCACTTGATATATTATACAGCATTGCTGCCCGTCTTGGCAACCCCAAATTTCATAATGATTTTAATAATATCATATTCAATTGCATTTACCGCTTGATGCGTGATGTTGATATGTCTATTTCTGATAAGAAGTGCTCACTTTATACGATATCTCCATCAAAAGCTTTGCTTTATTCGGAGGCACTTGCAAAAAAGAGTGAGGTACAGCTTATTCAGGCTATTTCAGATATGAATACTGATGCAGTAATTGATGAAAAACAGATAAGAAATGACTATAAAAATACATATCAATCACTTTTTTCTGTAATTTGTAGTGTAGAATCGCAATTTAAGCGTTGACAAATCAAATTCTTGAATATATAATAAATATATTATAAATTTTAAAAGCTTTGATGGGGACACGTCACAGTGCTTAGTTTTTCAAAGAGAGTCGTCGGTTGGTGCAAGGCGGCAAAAGCGGCAATTTGTGTTCATCACCCCTGAGCCGACTGCTGAAACGATGTTTTTTGGATTAAGCGTGTCCGGGTTGCTTTCACGTTAAGAAAGCAGGTGTTATGTTTGTAGCACCGTTGAGTGGCCTTATTTCAGGCAATAAGAGTGGTACCACGGAGTTTTATGCTTCGTCTCTTGAATTTAAGAGACGGAGCTTATTTTATTTTAAGGAGAAAATATTATGCTTACACTTGATAAGATCTATCATGCATCGTATGTTTTGAAGGATGTTGTAAAAAAGACTGATTTGATAAAAGCGCCTTCAATAAACAATGATTGTGATGTTTATCTTAAACCTGAATGCTTGCAAAATACAGGATCTTTTAAATTGCGTGGCTCGGGTTATATGATCTCGCAGCTTACAGATGAGGAGAAAAAACGCGGTGTTATCGCTTGCAGCGCAGGCAACCATGCACAAGGGGTTGCTCTCGCAGCCAAAAAATACGGAATTCCTGCTCTTATCTGCTTGCCTGACGGTGCGCCTATTTCCAAGGTCGAGGCAACTAAATCATATGGAGCCGAAGTATGCATGGTCAAGGGCGTTTATGATGATGCATATAAAAAGGCTATTGAATTACGTGATGAAAAAGGATACACCTTCGTTCATCCGTTTGACGATGAAAATGTTATTGCAGGTCAGGGAACTATCGGTATCGAGATACTTGAAGAGTTGCCTGATGCTGATGCAGTTGTAGTTCCTATTGGCGGCGGCGGACTTATATCCGGTGTTGCACTGGCAATCAAGAAACTCCGTCCTGAGTGCAAGGTGTACGGTGTTCAGGCAGCAGGTGCGCCAAGTATGTATAATTCAGTGAAAAGCGGCGAGATACAGCGTCTTGATTCTGTTTCTACCATTGCGGACGGTATTGCAGTAAAAGAACCGGGAGAGAATACTTTTAAGTATGTCAGCGAGTATGTTGACGATATTGTTACTGTAACTGAAGACGAAATTTCTTCTGCAATACTTCATATGATTGAAAAGTATAAAACTGTTGCAGAGGGTGCAGGTGCGGTTTCTGTTGCAGCTGTAATGTTTGATAAGCTTCCTGTTAAAGGAAAGAAGGTAGTATGTGTAGTTTCAGGCGGTAATATCGATGTTACTATCCTTTCCCGTGTTATTACACGCGGTCTTATGAAATCAGGCAGATCTACCAGTCTTTGTATCGAACTTATGGATAAACCCGGTCAGCTTAAGGACGTTTCAAGAATTATTGCAGATTGCGGCGGCAATGTTACATCGGTACATCATGAACGTGCAAGCGAAACTGCTGATGTAAACGGTTGCTTTTTGCGTATTCGTATGGAAACAAGGAATTACGAGCATGTTAAACAAATCGAATCTGCCCTAAAAAAAGAGGGATTTAAAATTGTAAATCATTAAAGGAGATATAGAGTTATGAGTGAAAAAGTTTACACTAAAAATGCACCGGACGCCATCGGCCCGTATTCACAAGCTATAAAGAGCGGAAGTCTTGTATTTACATCAGGTCAGATAGCTATTGATCCTGAAAAAGGAGAAGTAGTTGCAACGACTATTGAAGAGCAAACCGAGCAAGTCTGCAAAAACCTTTGTGAGGTACTTAAAGCCGCAGGAACAGATATTACAAAGGCTGTGAAAACTGTTTGCTTTTTAAAGAATATGGATGACTTTGCTTCATTTAATACGGTTTACGGCAAATACTTTACAGGG
>JAFPAK010000207.1 GCA_017390825.1 Clostridia bacterium | reverse complement strand
CGAGCGATTAGACTCGAACATTAGGTATCATTCCCACTCGCAAGACAAATTTGAATCCTAAACAAATTTGTTTTAGTGGATTGGCACAATTTGATAGCGTTTGTGTTAGATTACCTAAATCACACAGGTTATCCTGACTTTTGCTATCATTTGTCTATCACAGTTTGCTATCATTGTGTAAACGTAGCAACTGCAACAAAAACATTATAAACGATTTTGCTTATAATTTCAAGAGGTCTTGTAAATTCAGAACAAAAGCTCCTCATTTCTGCGACGCCTAAAATCTTAGTCTTTCATTTTCAATTCAAAGACTTGGTATGCCTAAAAAAATACGAAAACTTTAAGTTTATATATTTTCAATTTTGATTAGACTAGTATTACCCGAAGTGCCGCTTGTATCGCCACCCGTTATAATAATTTTATCACCTTTGTCAAGGGAAAGTTCCTGTTCGGCAATCTTCTTTGCCGTGTAGAACAAAACGTCGGTTGAACTGAAACGCTCACACATAGCTGGGATAACACCCCAAGAGAGAGCGAGTCTTCTCCACGTGCGTTCATCGGTTGTAAGTCCGAGAATAGGAACTGGAGAACGGAAACGGGATACCATTCGTGCGGTCATACCCGAAAGTGAGCAAGCAACAATTGCTTTTGCATTAAGGTCAATCGCCATACCGCAGGTAGAGTGGGAAATAGCATCGACAGAGTTTCTGATTTCAAAAGCGGCATTGTGAAAACGCTTATTGTAATGGATATTACTCTCGGTAGTTTCAGCAATTTCAGCCATAGTTTTAACCGATTCAATCGGATATTTACCTGCCGCCGTTTCACCCGAAAGCATAATTGCACTTGTTCCGTCATAAACGGCATTGGCAATATCGGAAATTTCTGCTCTTGTAGGTCTCGGATTTGAAATCATCGATTCGAGCATCTCCGTGGCAGTAATAACTCTTTTGCCAAGCAAACGGCATTTAGTTATCAACTTCTTTTGAATTGCCGGAAGCATTTTAAAGGGTATCTCAACACCCATATCTCCACGGGCAATCATAATGCCATCGCATTCTTCACAAATCTCTTCAATATTGTCGAAACCGGACTGATTCTCAATTTTAGCGATCAGTTCAATATCATCAGCATTAAGTTCCTTAAGGTAATTATGAACGTCAATTAAATCTTGTTTTTTAGAAACAAAAGAACAAGCGATATAGTCAACATCGTTTTGAACGCCGAAAGCAATATCCTTTTTATCCTGTTCAGAAAGATATTCTTGCTGCATTACTTTGCCGGGGAAACTCATACTTTTACGGTCTGAAAGTTCTCCACCGATAACAACAGTACATTCGATGTTTGCACCATCTATATTTACAACCTCAAAAGTCAAAAGACCGTTGTTAAGCAAAATGTTATCGCCCACCGAGAGTTCGTTAGGAAGATTTGGATAACTTACCGCAACTTTGGTTTCATCGCCAAGGATATCCTCGGTAGTGAAGGTGAATTTATCTCCGTCATTCAAGGTGATTTTTTGATTTTTAAAAGTTTTGATTCGATATTCGGGGCCTTTTGTATCAAGCATAATAGCAATAGGCATTTTAAGATCCGAACGAACCTTTTTTACAAGGTCAATTCTTCTCTGATGATCTTCGTGAGTGTTATGAGAAAAATTAAGTCTTGCCACATTCATACCGGCTTTACAAAGTCCGGTTATTATTTGTTCGGTCTCACTTGCGGGGCCGATGGTACATACTATTTTTGTTTTGCGCATATTAAACCTCCCAAAAAAATGCCTGCCCTTTACACGAAGACAGGAAAATGCAAAGAGCAGGCGTGAACAAAACAGACTATTTTAAGACAGCCGTAGCATCGCTGATGGTTTTTTCAAATGCTTCTCTGCCGTATTTATCAACCTCGGCTTTGTTCTTTTCACCATGGGTGAGGCAACCTGCACCGCCGATACACCCACCGACACAAGCCATACCTTCAATAAAGTTAGCATCAAGCACATTTTTACTCTTTTTAAGAAGTGCCATACGGCATTCTTCAATACCGTCGCAAGGAATTGCTTTTAAGTCAAAATCAATATTTTGCTCTTTGAGACCT
>JAFPAK010000206.1 GCA_017390825.1 Clostridia bacterium | reverse complement strand
GATTTCTTCGCGTCAAAAAATGATATTCGCTCGAAATATAAACTGGCATTAATTGAACGCGCAATCACTGATCAAAAGAACGGCTATCAGTATGAAGCGAACACAAAGATGGTTCAGTTTTGTGAGAAAATGAATGAATATCAAAAAACAGAGTATCCTGGACTACCTCTTGGCAGTGTTGCCTGGTGGCGATATTATCCGACGGTTATGGATGATGTTTCCGTTGTGTTCAAGGCAAATAAAGGCTTTTGTGACTTGCAATTCGGACACACAACAAAAGAAAAACTGATTTCCCGAGTATATGAGTTTATGACCGATCGAATGAATATTGTGCAGGCAGGTAAATCCGCATCGGTCCGTATTGCTGTTACGCCGATTGATTACGAAAGTGATTATGAAGATTGCATCGCTGCTATTGATGAAGCTTTAAATGCAATAAATGAACTGTTTCAAATGTCAAAAGCGATTGCCATTAAGGAGATAAAATGATCAAAGAACTCATACATGACCCGATTTTGCTTGCGAGGAAATCGGAGGCTGCAACAAAAGAAGATTTGCAGGTGGCACAGGATTTGCTGGATACTCTCACCGCCCACAAAGACGGCTGTGTAGGTATGGCAGCAAATATGATCGGTGTGCACAAGCGCATTATCGCTTTTGACAATGACGGCACGTATATGGTTATGTTCAATCCCGAAATCATAAAGAAATCGGGACCCTACGATGCAGAAGAAGGCTGTCTTTCTCTGCTCGGCGGACCCCGAAAGTGTAAGCGTTATCAGACTATAAAAGTGCAGTGGCAGACTGCTGAATTTCAGACACGAATTAAAACATTTACAGGCTTCCCTGCACAGATAATTCAGCATGAAGTTGACCATTGCGACGGAATTTTGATATAATTAATAACAGCCATTCGAGCAATGATCTCGGATGGCTGTTTCTTTTGTTTTTATCAGTTCTTATTTAGTCCAAATTCCCGTGATTTGAGCGTATCCTTCCACCAGGCTTCTCTTTTAAGAATATAATCATCATCCATTCGAGCATTATAGTTTTCTAATATGGAGTATTGAAAATTCTCCTTAATATAATCGAAACCACAGTTTTTAACAATTTCTTTTAAACCTTCGTTGCCTCCGTGTCCGTTATGTACATAATTCGACCATCTTTGAAGCAACATACCGTATTGAGCTGTAGCAGAACCGACATACAATTTGCCTGTTTGTATATCGGTAATTAAATATACGGCTTTCTGATTCTGCAAGGCGGCAATCCATCCCGGCAGTTTGCGATCAATTATTGTTTTTAATTGAGAGTAAGTCAATCGAACGTTCTCGTATCCAGGAAAATCATTTCCCGTAAACTTATCGTTCAACACTTCTAACACTTCTAAATCATTCATAACCGATTCGAAAGTTCTACCCATCCCTTTGTTGGTGTTATGATATTTTACCAGAACTCTACCGAAATACTTTTTGTAACACTCTATTTCTTCAGCTTCATAACCTACATCACCGTCAATACCAACATCGAGCTCACAGATTATTCTTTTTATTGTTGTCAAAAGCCAGGTATCGGTTGATATTCTCAAAAAACAAATCGCTGTTTGACCACGATGAAAATATCTTCTGTTGTCATGCCAAAGAAACCATGTTGTGTTGACTTTCTCGGGGTTTTCCTTGTACAGTTCTAAAGGATCAGTATATCCATTAGAAATATTAAATTTTACTCGAGTGTTTGAAATCTCTTCACTGCTGATTTTTAATATATCATTTAATAAAATTTTTTCCATACTGTACCTCCGAAAAAATAGGTTTATTTCATTATATCTTAAGGAATAAAGTTAGGCAAGAAGTTATTATGTTATTCGTTTAAATAAGAACACTCAAATTAAAAACAGATTTATTCTGTCTCTCCGCCCTCTGTTTAAACTCCCACGCACCGCCGTAATTGCGGGTGACGTAAGTTACGACGATATCGGATTTATTGAGCATCCATTTATTGCGGTGGTTGATAGCAAAGCGGCGGGGAACGGTTTCTATCCCTTCGGGGAGGATTGAGTGCTCGTCGGGTGTATCATTCTTGCTTGGCATATAGGCAAGGACAACATAATATTTTATTGGATAAATCTTTGACAAATCCTCAAGCTGACGGCGCACCATAGCATCAAAATTGCCGTGGTTTCCGACGTAAAATACCGTTGCATTTTTATTTTCAATAAGGTCTATCAGAGTCAGTCGCAAGGCTGACTCTATTTCTTTTGGGGTATCTCTGTGACCGAAAAAGGTTACGGTTTGTTCTTTCATAATATCACCCTAATAAAAAATGCCCGACGGACTTTAATGTTCGTCGGGCTATCTTAATGACCTCGCTATCTGCAGCATCTCCACTTAAGGAGCATCCGAGCGGGGCGTTAATACAAACGCGCAGCCCATATAAACATATTGTATGTGTATAGCGGTCATCCAAGATTTGAGTAATCTGTTTTTGCCAATACTAAACAAAGTAGAGGTTCATGTTAATTATATCTAATTTAAATAGATATGTCAATGCACATTGATAAACAGATTAGATATTTATGCAGTATGTGTTTAGTATAATTATATGCAAAGGTGGGTGAGTTCCATGGAGAAAGAACAATTCAGCAAAAGATTGGTTGAATTAAGAATGAATAAAGGTGTTTCTGCCCGTGATATGAGCTTATCAATCGGACAGAGTGCAGGCTACATCAATAACATCGAAAACGGTGTGAATTTTCCGTCAATGACCGTGTTCTTTTATATTTGCGAGTATCTCGGTGTAACTCCGATGGAATTCTTTGACACCGAAACAAACAACCCGACAAAAGCAAAAGAGTTGCTTGACGCAACCAAGAATCTGAGCAATGAGCAATTGGAACACCTGATTGCGATTGCAAAGGGATTGAAATAACAGAGATAAGCCAAGCCGTCCGAGCAATCGGGCGGCTTGATGTTTTATAAGATAGCTTAGTTTTCAAGGAAGAATCTGTTGAAGCCCCTTTCGGCATGCTCACGCATAGCTTTATCAATATCGTAATATGGCGAAGATTTACCCTTCGTGCCGTAAATAAGCCACAACGGAAAACTGACAGTAAGCCTTTTGGGGAGCCTGTCAAAAGTATGATGATTCATAATACCACCTCTTGCGGCAATTATAGCATCTGTGACGGATTTTTACAATATGCATAGAGAAGATATGGTGTTCAGCTTTCAGATAATCTGTTTGCACGATAATATTTTCGAACCTGAGCAGGAAAGCTCAACGGTATCGCCTGCTTCAAGGAGCAGCATATTTTCATGTTCAGATGCTTTTGCTTTGAAAATGTTATTTTCTGTGTCAATCAGATAAATATAGGTGTTTCCGTCAATATCAATATATTTTACGGAAGCGATTGTAACGGTTACATTCTTCGCTTCATCGGTCGGAGTCTGAACTTCGCTTATGCCGAGCATAGCCTTGTATTTTGCGATACATTCCGCCTGCGTTGCGGCAGTTGTAACGATGTTGTACTGCTCAACATTGACTGCGGCGTAAAGCTTTACAAGTCCGCCCGAATCCTTAAGCACCATAATATATGTGGGATTACCCTCAACATTAATCAAAGAGGGGAACGAAGCCTGATAGCCTTTTTCCTGAACTTCGCCCTCTGCGGCTGCCATTGCAGATTTTTCATCGGCACCTGCAATCGCATAGTAGCGGCTTTCGCCCGTTCTTTCATTGGCAAGAAGGAAGCCGATGTTTGAGCTGTCGCCGTTAACAGAGGTTACGCCTGTGTATATCCAGATATCACCGTCTTTGGCAACATAACCGTAATCGGAAATAGGTTTCTCGTCAGATGAATCATCTTCGGAACTGTAAGTTGTAACCTGCTTGCAGCCTTTTTT
>JAFPAK010000205.1 GCA_017390825.1 Clostridia bacterium | reverse complement strand
GATTATACATATCTTTCTGATGAGGATTTCGTTTTCATAAACGGATATGAAATGTCAATTAACGAAGCCGAAGGCGAGAAATGGTCACAGCATAAATGTGTTCATTTGAATTTATATTCTAAAACTCCTGATAATAAAACAGTTTGCTATGATCCGGACAGCGTTTGGTTTATGAGCAAAGAGGATGCCGTTAAAGTGCCGCACATTGGTGAGTTTTACAAAAAGAAATTTTCAACTGACGGAATAAACGATGTGATCAGCATTGCAAATGACAACGGCTATATATGTTGTCTTAATCATCCGGGGTGGTCGCTGCTTAATTTCAGCGATTACAAAGATTATAACGGTTTATTTGCAGTCGAAGTATATAATACCGATTGTGTTGACTATGGTTGGAATGATGATTTCGGTGCATATGAGAGCCTTGTTGCCAACGGAAAACGAATATTTCCGCATATGGCAGACGACAATCATAATCCTGCTGATAAAGGCTATGGTTTTGGCTCATTCGGGGGATTTGATATGATAAAGACAGTTAATTTTACATATGATGAAATTGTAAACGCATTGGCACGAGGCGATTTTTATTGTTCGCAGTCACCGCTCATCTATGATTTGTATGTTGAAGATAATGTTGTACATATTAAAACATCAGCCGCAGTTAAAATAACAATGTCAACCGGTATAAGGGCAGTAAGATCTATTGCCGGTAAAACTCCGATTTATGAAGCAGAATTTGAGATAAAGGATATATATAAATTTATCAGATTCACTGTAACCGATGAAAATGGCAAGCGTGCATTAACTCGTGCATACTATATAGATGAATGGAAATAAGAATAAAGTGACAAGCAATCTGCTTGTCACTTAATTTTTATCTGTTATCATACGGAATATACGTTCTATCCTCACATAAACTTGTGTATGCAGGGCGAATTATTTTATCAACATTTATCAATTCTTCAATTCTGTGTGCACTCCATCCAACGATCCTTGCCATCGCAAAGATAGGCGTAAAGAGTTCTGGCGGAATATCAAGAATAGAATAAACAAATCCGCTGTAAAAATCAACATTTGCGCTGACACCTTTATAGATCTTTCTCTTTTTTCCGATGAGTTGCGGTGCTAGTTCTTCTATCATTGAATACAGATTGTAATCTGCTTCGTGATGTTTTTCAGTAGCAAGTCGTGAAACAAAGCTTTTGAATACAGTTGCTCTTGGGTCTGAGATAGAATATACGGCATGTCCCATTCCGTAGATAAGCCCTTTTTTATCAAAAGCTTCTTTGTTAAGTAGTTTTTGAAGATATGCTTCAACCTCGTCACGGTCACTGATATCCTTGACATTTTCCTTCAGATCATTTATCATCTGAACGACCTTGATGTTTGCGCCACCGTGTTTCGGACCTTTCAGGGATGAAAGTGCAGCAGCCATTACAGAATAAGTGTCAGAACCTGCGGATGTAACAACTCTTGTTGTAAAGGTGGAGTTATTACCGCCACCGTGTTCCATATGAAGAACAAGGGCAATATCAAGTACCTTTGCTTCAAGCTCAGTATACTCCTTATTTGGACGGAGCATACTCAAAATATTTTCTGCCATTGAAAACTCCGGAGTGGGGCGGTGGATATAAAAACTGTCGTTCTTTTCGTAATGGTTATACGCGTGATAACCGTAAACAGCGAGCATAGGAAATACCGCAATAAGTGAAATACATTGACGTATAACATTATCGAGCGACAAATCGGATATATTCTTATCGTATGAAGCCAAGGTCAGCAGGCTCTTTGTCATAGAATTCATTATATCAGAGCTGGGTGCTTTCATAATTACATCGCGTGTAAAGTTAGTAGGAAGACGCATGCTTTCAGCAAGAACAGCTTTAAAATCTTCAAATTGTTGCTTTGTTGGAAGTGAGCCAAAAAGCAGAAGATAAGCAGTTTCTTCAAATCCAAAACGCTTTTCTTTTTCAAATCCTTTGACCAAATCAAGAATATTGTATCCGCGATATAAGAGCTTACCATCGCATGGCACTTTTTGCCCATTCTCAATAATACTTGATTGGATCTTTGATATATTTGTAATGCCTGCAACAACACCGTCGCCGTTTTTATCGCGTAATCCGCGTTTCACGCCAAACTGATCGTATAATTCCGGCTTTAACTGTTCTGCATCAAGACAAATTTCAGCACATTCTTTTGTGAATCGGTCAATATTCATTGATTATCATCTCCTTTTGTACATTGTAATTATACTATAATTGTAACATTTCGTCAAGAAGAAATGGTTATTTATACCATTGAATTGATTAAAATTTACAAAGCGTCAATATTTGTATAGATTGAGTGTATACAGTAGTCATAATTCTAGTTGACACTATTACAAGTGTGTAGTAAAATATTAATATTAAAAGCGAGGTACATTTATGAAAAATGTTATAATTATAGGCGCAGGTCCCGCAGGATTAACTGCAGGATATGAACTTTTAAAGCGCAATCCTGATAAATATAGGGTTGTTATTCTTGAACAAACCGAACAAATTGGCGGAATTTCTAAAACCCTTCAGCATAACGGAAACCGAATGGATATCGGCGGTCACCGTTTCTTTTCGAAGGACAAGCGTGTAACAATATGGTGGGAGGAGTTAATGCCTACTCAAGGAGCACCATCGTTTGATGACAAGCTTCTTGGCAGAGAAAAGCCGCTTAGCGAGAACGGTCCCGATCCTGAAGCAGAGGATGATGTCATGCTTGTGCGTGACAGGGTTTCACGAATATTTTATTCAAAGCATTTTTTCGATTATCCTGTTTCGCTAAAATGGTCTACTATAAAAGGTATGGGTTTTGTTACAACTGTTAAAGCAGGCTTTTCGTATCTTAAATCTGTTTTCTTCAAAAGACCTGAGGACTCTCTCGAGAACTTTTATATTAACCGTTTCGGCAAAGTGCTTTACTCAATGTTTTTTGAAGGCTACACTGAAAAACTTTGGGGAAGACATCCCTCTCAGATATCGGCTGATTGGGGAGCACAGCGTGTAAAAGGTCTGTCAATCACGGCAGTTATTAAAAATGCATTAGGAAAAGTATTCGGCTCAAAGAATAAGAAGGTAGAAACATCTT
>JAFPAK010000204.1 GCA_017390825.1 Clostridia bacterium | reverse complement strand
TTCATTCGCCATTTCGGTATAGATGCTTCCGTAAACCGAAGAATTCCTGTACATATTATGCTTGAGATAAAAATCATCAGATGTATCGGTGCTTTGTAATATGGGATAATCAACATTAGTACCGTCAATAGTTATCCATGCGTATATATCGGTGTTGGTTTCCCAAAGCTTTTCAAAATCAATAGGATTTTCCGGACGGGTATCTACTGTTTTTTCAGTTCCGGCAGGCTCAATATAGAATTCCTCCATATCATTACCGCCAAAAAATCCGCTCGAATACAAATACAAGCCAACTGCTATAAGCGCCATCACGATAAGAGCACAGATAAAAACGATGATCCATTTCCTCTTTCCTGAGCTACGCTTATTATTACGCTTGATTCTGATTTGATCTGTCATACCATTCCTCCGAATTTGTATGTATGGATATATTTTACCCCATCGGTTACTGCTTGTCAACAGTACATTGATTGCCAAAATGTAAAATAAATCGTTGTGTTTGTTATTTTTTTGTCAATCTTTTTAGAAACAGCACAAATTTTTACGAAATCTTTGTTAATAATTTGTCAATCCACTTGACAACAAATTTTATGTATGTATAATGGAATTCAGTTGTATAAATATTATTATTTTCGGAGGAATTTATTATGTCAAGAGTTTATAATTTTTCAGCAGGTCCGAGCATGCTGCCTGAGGATGTCCTCAAAAAAGCAGCAGCAGAAATGCTTGATTACAACGGCAGCGGCCAATCAGTAATGGAAATGTCACACCGTTCAAAGGTTTATGATGAGATCATCAAGGGATGCGAAGATCTCGTTCGTGAGGTTATGAATGTACCTGATAACTATAAGGTGCTCTTCCTTCAGGGCGGCGCCTCAACACAGTTCGCTATGGTTCCGCTGAACCTTATGACCAAAAACGGCAAGGCTGATTACATCATCACCGGTCAGTGGGCTAACAAAGCTTATAAGGAAGCTGCACGCTACGGCGAAGCAAAGGCTATCGCATCTTCCGCTGACAAGACATATTCATATATCCCGAAGGTTGCAAAGGAAGATATTTCTCCTGATGCAGACTATGTACATATCTGTATGAATAACACCATTTACGGCACAAAGTATCATTGGCTGCCCGAAACAGGCGAAATTCCGCTTGTTGCAGATATCTCATCCTGCATTCTCTCAGAACCTATTGATGTTTCAAAGTTCGGTGTGCTTTATGCCGGTGCGCAGAAAAATATGGCTCCTGCTGGTATGACACTCGTTATCATCCGTGAGGATCTTATCGGCAACGCTATGGATATCACTCCTACAATGCTCAACTACAAGACACATGCTGACAACGATTCAATGTTCAACACACCGCCTTGCTATACTATTTACATTGCAAAGCTTGTGCTTGAGTGGATCAAATCTCTCGGCGGACTTGAGAAGATGAAGGAGCTCAATGAGAAAAAAGCAAAGATACTTTACGATTTCCTTGACAATAGTAAAATATTCAAGGGCACCGTTGTTGAAGAAGACCGTTCATTGATGAACGTTCCGTTTGTAACCGGTAACGACGAGTTAGATGCCGAATTTGTAAAGGCAGCGACAGAGGCAGGCTTTGTAAATATCAAGGGTCACCGTTCAGTCGGCGGCATGCGTGCTTCTATCTACAACGCTATGCCTATTGAGGGTGTTGAAAAACTCGTGGCATTTATGAAAGAATTTGAAGAGAAACATTCATAATCGAAAGGAATTACTTAATTATGTATAATATTAAAACTCTTAATAAGATCTCGCCTAAGGGTCTTGACCGTTTTGACAAAAAGCGTTACCTTTGCTCTGACAATGTTGAAGATGCAGATGCAGTACTGGTTCGCAGCGCATCTATGCACGATCTTGAGCTTCCTGCTTCTCTTAAAGCTATCGCAAGAGCAGGTGCAGGTACAAACAATATTCCGATCGATGCTTGCTCTGAAAAAGGTATCGTTGTATTCAACACCCCCGGTGCAAACGCAAATGCTGTAAAAGAGCTTGTGCTTGCAGGTCTTTTCCTCGCTTCACGCAAGGTCGTGAACGGTATTGAGTGGGCAAAAACGCTCAAGGGCAACGGCGCAGAGGTTGGAAAGATGGTTGAAAAAGGCAAGGGTGCATTTGCAGGTCCTGAAATCGCCGGCAAGACTCTCGGTGTTATAGGACTTGGAGCTATCGGTATTCTTGTTGCAAACGCTGCCGAAAAACTCGGTATGAAGGTTTACGGTCACGATCCGTATCTTTCGGTTGACGGTGCATGGACTCTTTCACAGAGCGTTATCCACGCACAGAACCTGAGCGATATATATGCAAACTGCGATTATATTTCTATTCATGTTCCGCTCAACAACGAAACCCGTGATATGATCTGCGACGAAGCTATCGCATCTATGAAAGACGGAGTCCGTATTCTCAACTTTGCCAGAGGCGAGCTTGTTAATTCAGAAGCTATCATTAAAGCTCTCGAAAGCGGTAAGGTTGCATCTTATGTAACAGACTTCCCGAATGACGATGTTATCGGTGTTGATGGCGTTATCGCTATTCCCCACCTTGGTGCATCATCACCTGAGTCAGAGGAAAACTGCGCTGTTATGGCTGCTGACCAGATCATCAACTTCCTTGAAACGGGCTCTATTAAAAACTCAGTTAATCTTCCTGCAACAGAGCTTGGTGTTCCGACAGCAAACCGCATTTGCATTATACACAAGAATGTTCCCAACGTTATCGCTAAAATTTCCGCTTGCGTATCTAAAGAGAATATTAACATTGACAAGCTTATAAACAATTCAAAGAAAGAATATGCCTACACAGTTCTTGATACAGATACTAATTCGGTTCCGGATACAGTTGTAAACGCTATCCGTGATATCGACGAAGTTATCCGTGTTTGGGTAGTCAAATAAGCCTTGAAATAAAACATAACAGACCGGAGAATAATCCGGTCTGTTTTTCTGTATAAAAAGCAAAAATACGGCAGGGGTCTTCCCTGCCGTAAATTCTTTATCAATTAAACTGTTATTTCAGCAAATCAGACATATTATAAAGTCCTGCTTCTTTTCCTTTAAGATATACGGCGGCGGAAATTGCGCCGGTTGCGAATATCTCCTTGCTGCGTGCTGAGTGTGAGAGTGTAACTATCTCATCACGACCGGCAAAAATTATCTGATGCTCACCCACGATAGTGCCGCCACGGATAGCGTGCATGCCTATCTCCTTTTTCTCACGCTTTGCACGGCGTGAGTGACGGTCATATACAAGCTCCTTTTCGTTTTCAGAGCCTTCGATGACTGCATCCGCAAGCATTAAAGCCGTTCCGCTGGGAGCGTCAAGTTTCTGGTTATGGTGCGCTTCAACTATTTCGATATCAAAGCCGCCAAGCACCTCGGCCGCTTTCTTTGCAAGTTCTGCCAGCAAGTTTACACCAAGCGACATATTGTAGGTAAAGAATACGGGGATGACTTTTGCAGCGCTGTTGACAAGCTCGATATGCTCCTTGTCAAGACCGGTTGTGGCAACAACTGCGCCGATGCCGTTTAACTTTGCATATTCAAGCACATCAGAAAGTGCGCTCGGATGCGAAAAATCAATTATCACATCAGCCTTCTCGGTTACTTCCTCGACAGTTTTATAAACAGGGAATTCCGCGTACTTAACACCGCTTATGTCAATTCCTGCAACGATACGGCAATCCTCACGGGTAGAAAGACAGTTGCTGATAACTCTGCCCATTTTTCCGCTGCAGCCGCATAAAATTATATCAGTCATTTTATTTGTCCTTTTTAAATGTGTATTTAGCAAAGGCCGTGCTTTTTGAGTGATGCTGTAAGCTTCTGCTTTGATGCATCATCCATCTCATAAAGCGGCATGCGACACGGGCCTACTTTGTAACCCATAATGTTGAGCGCTTCCTTTACGGGGATTGGGTTTACATCAATAAACAGATCATTTATAAGCTGCAAATACTCAAGCTGAAGCTTTGATGCCGACGCATAGTCACCTGCAAGACAGAGAGTGGGGATATCATGCGCTGCACTGGGCGCAACATTGGAAAGTACCGAGATAACACCTTTGCCACCAAGCGACATAATAGGAACTATCTGGTCGTCATTGCCTGAATAAACCTGGAGGTTATCGCCGCAGAGCTCCATTGTTTTAGCAACTGATGAGATATCACCGTTTGCTTCCTTTGTAGCTACAATATTCTTATGCTTTGAAAGTTCAAGATAAGTTTCCGGTTTGATATTGCAGCCTGTTCTTGAAGGAACATTATACAGTATCATAGGTATATTAACTCGGTCAGCAACATAGTTATAATGTGCAATAAGACCACGCTGTGAGGTTTTGTTGTAATAAGGTGTTACAAGCAAAAGTGCATCAGCGCCAAGACGCTCTGCTTCCATTGAAAGATCGGCTGCAAATGCGGTTTCGTTGCTGCCTGTGCCCGCAACTACCGGAATTCTACCCTTTACGCACTCAACGGTGAACTTGATAACATCAGCGTGCTCAGCGTGTGACATTGTTGCTGATTCGCCGGTAGTTCCACAGGTGATGATAGCATCAGTACCGCCTGCAATCTGCATTTCAATGAGCTCTTCGAGCTTTGTGTAATTAATAGATAAATCGTCGTTCATAGGTGTTACAAGAGCAACACCTGCGCCGGTAAAAACAGTGTTCTTCATAAAGATCGCTCCTTAGTCCATATAGCCCTTGGCGCAAAGCAGCTCTGCCATCAATACGGCACCGCCTGCAGCACCACGGAGAGTGTTATGTGACATACATACAAATTTATAATCGAACTGTGTATCCTCACGCAGTCTGCCGATGTGCACTGACATTCCGCCTTCAACATCACGATGCAGCTTTGTCTGCGGGAAGTTATCTTCATCATAGTAATAGAGGAAATGCTCTGGTGCATGAGGAAGTTTGAGTTCCTGCGGAACTGATGAAAATTCACGCCAGATCCGGATTGCTTCCTCTTTAGTAGGCTTTTTGCCTTCTTCAAATCTTACAAATACTGCACCGAAGTGACCGTCTGACACAGGTACACGCAAGCACTGTGCAGTAAAGTTCGGACTGCTTGCAGATACGATTTCGTCACCCTCTACCTTGCCCCAGATCTTGAGCGGTTCTTTTTCTGATTTTTCTTCTTCGCCGCCGATGTAGGGGATAACATTGTCTGTCATCTCAGGCCATGTGTCAAAGGTTTTGCCTGCACCCGAAATTGCCTGATATGTGCAAACAAGCACGTCTTTAACGGTATAGCCTGCCTTATCGAGCGGATAGAGTGCCGGAACATAGGACTGCAAAGAGCAGTTTGATTTAACTGAAATGAAGCCTCTCTTTGTGCCAAGGCGCTTTTTCTGTGCTTCAATGATCTTTGCATGGTCATGGTTAAGCTCCGGTACGATCATTGGAACATCGGGAGTGAAGCGGTGAGCAGAGTTATTTGAAACAACCGGAATTTCAGCCTTTGCATATTTCTCCTCAAGCGCTTTGATCTCATCCTTCTTCATATCAACTGCACAGAACACAAAATCAACAAGCTTTGCTATCTCATCAATATCAGCAGTTGCATCAAGCATTACCATACCTTTATATTTCTCGGGCATCGGAGTTTTCATTGCCCAACGGCTGCCAACTGCTTCTTCATATGTCTTTCCCTTTGAACGGGGCGACGCTGCAAGAGCTGTTACCTTAAACCACGGATGGTCTTCCATAAGTGTGCAGAAACGCTGACCGACCATACCCGTAGCGCCGATGATACCCACATTATAAGTTCTCATAATAATACCTCTTTAATAAAAAAATTCAAAAAATAATAAAAAAACCGGTTTACAACCGGCCATCATTGCAATATAATAGTAATCGTTACAAACGATAGCACTCCATCACAATGATGACAGACACAAAATTATTCACCCTGCATCCAGAGTAAGCCACGCCGATGGACTTCTCTTCGGCAACATCGCCTTTCCCATACGCATCGGGCGACTTTCGGCCAAGTCTTTGCAGATGGTAGTAATCTTTGCTGCGCCTCTATCTTTAACATATCTTATCACAAATAACGGAGATTGTCAATATGCTCAAAAGCGATTTTTATTATGATTTACCCGAAGAATTAATAGCTCAGCACCCTGCACAAAAGCGAGAGTTTTCACGCCTTATGGTGTTGGATAAAACGACGGGAAATGTCGAACATAAGCACTTCTACGATATCGTCGATATGCTGAATTGCGGTGACTGTCTTATACTCAATAATACAAAAGTAATCCCTGCAAGAATATACGGCAAGCGTATCGATACAGGTGCGACAGTTGAATTCCTGCTGCTGAAGGATCTCGGTAACGACAACTGGGAATGTCTTGCAGGTCCGGGTAAAAAAGCAAGAGTTGGGCATAAGTTTGATTTTTCGGGTATTATGAGTGCCGAAGTCGTTGAGGTTTACGACAACGGTAACCGTGTTTTGAATTTTTCTTACGAGGGTATGTTTTATTCATTGCTCGATAAAGTAGGTCAATTGCCCTTACCACATTATATTCACGAAATCCCCGAAGATTACTCACGATATCAAACGGTGTATGCAAAACATGAGGGCTCTGCAGCAGCGCCTACGGCAGGTCTGCATTTTACCGAGGAGCTGCTCGAAAAAATAAAGGACAAGGGTGTTAATATTGGTTATGTTACGCTGCATGTGGGGCTTGGCACATTCCGTCCTGTTAAGGAAGAAATAATCGAAAATCATCTTATGCATTCCGAGCATTATTTTATGCCACAGCAAACAGCCGATCTTATCAACGCAACGAAGCAAAATGGCGGACGGGTGATCTGCGTCGGTACAACGAGTTGCCGCACGGTTGAATCGGTGGCACAAAAGGGTGATATAAAGCAGGACGAGGGAGATACCTCTATATTTATTTATCCGGGCTATAAGTTCAAGTGCCTTGATGCGCTTATCACCAATTTCCATCTGCCTGAAAGCACGCTGATAATGCTTATCTCTGCTCTCGCAGGTAGGGAAAATGTGCTTTCTGCATACAAGACCGCAGTAGAAGAAAAGTATCGCTTCTTCTCCTTCGGTGATGCAATGCTGATAGTATAAAAGATTTATACTATCAGCAGAGAAGAGATAATAGAGAAAAGATAAGAGAAAATGAGGCTTTTTGCTTTGGCAAAAAGCAACCATTTCTTTTCACTCTTCACTTTTATCTTTTCACTCATCGAAGTTTTGCATCTTATATGCTGTAAACTTCGATGATGCGATGTTCATCCTATAAAGGATAAGCAAATGAATAATGAAAAAATGAAGAATTACGGAGAATAAAGATGTCATACAAACTCATAAAAACAGAACATTCCGCACGCAGAGGCGAGTTTACTACAGTGCACGGTACGGTGCAGACACCTGCGTTTATGAATGTTGCGACCTGCGGCGCTATAAAGGGCGCTGTCAGCGCATACGATCTCAAAGATATAAAATGTCAGGTGCAGTTGTGCAATACTTATCATCTGCACGTACGTCCGGGTGATGAGATCGTGTATAAAATGGGAGGACTTCACAAATTCACCGGTTGGGACGGGCCTATCCTTACCGATAGCGGCGGATTTCAGGTATTTTCACTTGCAAAACTTCGCAAGATCAGCGAGGAAGGTGTTGAATTCAACTGCCATACCGATGGTCACAAGATCTTTATGGGGCCGGAGGAGAGTATGCGAATTCAGTCAAACCTTGCGTCTACCATTGCAATGGCGTTTGACGAGTGTGTTGAAAATCCTGCTGAGTATTCCTATGCAAAGCAGTCTTGTGCAAGAACAACACGTTGGCTTGCACGGTGCAAAACGGAAATGCAGCGACTTAATTCACTTGATCGCACAATAAATAAAAACCAGCTTTTGTTCGGCATCAATCAGGGATGTACCTATGAGGATCTGCGCCGTGAACACATGAAGACCATTGCCGATATGGAGCTTGACGGCTACGCTATCGGCGGACTTGCAGTGGGTGAGCCAACCGAGGTGATGTATAGTTGTATCGAGGCAGTTGAGCCGTTTGCACCAAAGGATAAAATACGCTATTTGATGGGTGTGGGTACACCGATGAATATTCTTGAAGGTGTTGCTCGCGGTGTCGATCTTTTCGACTGCGTAATGCCGAGCAGAAATGCCCGTCACGGTCAGTTGTTCACTAGTAAAGGCATTATCAATCTCAACAACGCAAAATATATTGAGGATGAGTCGCCGATAGATGAAAACTGCGGATGTCCTGTTTGCCGCCGTCATACAAAGAGCTATATACGCCACCTGCTCAAAGCGGGCGAGATGCTCGGTATGCGTCTTTGTGTTATGCATAACCTATGGTTTTATAATGATCTTATGGAAAAGATTCGTGATAATCTGGATAACGGCACCTTCACGCAGTATTTAGAGTCCTGCCGTGGTGTGTTGGATAAAAGAATATAGGGAGTGAAAATATGAGCAGCAATGTATGGCTTGTAGTGCCTTGCTATAATGAGCAAGAGGTGCTTAATACAACAGCGGCAGCGTTAAAAGATAAGCTCGGAGAGATGATTTGTGACGGTCTGGCTGAGTCTTGCAGCCGCATACTTTTTGTTGATGACGGCAGCGCTGATAAGACCTGGGATATTATAAGTGCGCTCAGTGCTGAAAACGAAATGTTTATTGGCCTCAAGCTCTCAAGAAACCGTGGTCATCAAAACGCATTGCTTGCAGGTCTTATGTATTCAAAGGGCAAGTGCGATTGTGCTATTTCGCTTGATGCCGATCTGCAGGATGATATTTCTGTTTTGCCCGAATTTGTGAAAAAGTATCAGGAAGGCTGTGAAGTCGTATACGGCGTGAGAAACAGCCGTAAAACCGACACATTCTTTAAACGATCAACCGCTCTTATGTTTTATAAGCTGATGAATTGGCTCGGCACAAAAACTGTGTATAATCATGCTGATTACCGCCTAATGGGTAGCAGAGCACTGAATGAATTAGCGGAGTTTAAAGAGGTCAACCTCTTTTTGCGAGGTATCGTTCCGCTTGTTGGCTTCAGAAGCGATTATGTGTATTATGAGCGGCAAGAGCGTGCGGCAGGTGTGAGCAAATATCCGCTCAAGAAGATGATCTCATTTGCATTTGAGGGTATTACTTCATTCAGCGTAAAGCCGTTAAAGCTGATATCATGGCTCGGCGGATTGTTTTCGTTTGTCAGCGTTGCTGGTATTATTTATGCGTTGATATCATTTTTCACAGGCAATGCTGTGCCGGGATGGACTGCAATGATATGCGCCGTGTTCCTTATCGGCGGTATTCAGCTTCTGTGTATCGGCGTGCTTGGAGAGTACATAGGTAAAATTTATTCCGAGGTAAAAAACCGGCCGAGATATATTATTGATGAGATCAGCGAACATAAAAAGAATAAATAAATATAATTTATACTTGAATTTTCGGTTACTATCTGTTATAATCTTTTAGTAACTGAAATTTAGGGGTATCGCCAAGCGGTAAGGCACTGGATTTTGATTCCAGCATTCGTAGGTTCGAATCCTGCTACCCCTGCCAGAAAACGACAGATTCCGACAGGAATCTGTCGTTTTCAGTTATATTCGCCTTGCGGCGAGTTATATTGGCTGCGCCAGTTATATTTGCTTCGCAAGTTATATTGCCCTGCGGGCAGTTTGGGAGGCGAATATAATATCACTGAAGCCGGCAGGCTTCAATATAACTTTCACATAGTGAAAATATAACTCCGGCGTAGCCGGAATATAACTTGAAAATAACGATTATGTAAGAGTTCGAATTCATACGCAAAATTGCCAAAAATATCTTTTTCGTAGTCCCTGCCAAATGCAATAAAATCTCGTAGCCCTTAGGCGATGTACCCGTAAGGATACATCGCCAGTTTTATTCGCCTTACGGCGAGTTGTATTGCTTCGCAGTTATATTCGGCTAAAAGCCGAGTTTTATTCGCTTTGCGAGTTTAGGAGCGAATAAAATATCACTAAAACCGAAAGGTTTTAATATCACTTTGC
>JAFPAK010000203.1 GCA_017390825.1 Clostridia bacterium | reverse complement strand
GTTCCTTGATCTCTGTCTGCACTACATTCGGAATAGCAGTATTATTAATTGTGTCGATCGCATCTCTTATATCCCGATGCGATGAAGTATCAGTTTTATGCTCGCTTAAAGCTTTCCTGATATCCTGATGTGCAGATGTATTTGTATTGTGGTTTTCAACTTCCTCTTCGGCTTTGTCAGCTGCATCTTCCGCTCTTTGTGCTGCTTCCGACGCAGTAATCGTGAGACCGTCTATGCCCTTTTTAACCGTCTGTGATCCATATGCAGATGCTGCGGACGGTGCAAAATACACCCTTATGGGATAACTTGATAATATCTCGTTTTCCGCATTTTCATCATCAAGTGATATCATCAAAAGATTAAACTGCACCGATCCACCGTTTGCAGTTATTTCCTTCCCCAACACAAAGCTGACATAACGCTTTGCGTTCTCGCTGTAAACGGTAAGATGCCCACTTGTGTTGTAGATTCCTGAGCCGTCAATATACTCTATTCTGAAACGCTTTTCAGTATCAGCAGAGCTATACACATCTGTGACATCAAAAACCAGTTTTGTTGTATTATGATCACCTTGAACGCCACCGAATTTTTCGATTTTAGGCGTTATATCAGTTGATGTAATTGTATATTTAATACTTCTCATTAGAAATTACCCCCTTATTTGTTCATTAAGTGACGAATACTCTATAACGCAAGACGACAGCGACAACGCATTATCAGATGCAATATACACCTGCACCTTACTGCATCTTGCTTTTGTGCAGTAATACATACGCTTTTTACCTTTAATAACATTTTCAACAGTAAGTGTGTTTGAGCGACCGTCACAGCAAATACCGTAAGCTATACTGCCTTGCTGAGTTCCGTCTGCCATATTCAATATCAGCCTTCTTGCAATGATATCTCTATCGCATAAGCCAAAGCAGCCCGTTGTGACGCTTACCGATATGGCCGCCTTCGAAAACTCGATGCCATTTTCTAATGTATTCGCATAGCTGTCATTTTCACCGCCCAATGTATAGCCTGCAATATAGTATTTTCCACCCGAAGAAGCCATACCAAGTAACCGACCATTACAGCAAGAAAACAGATCCACCTCACCAAGTCCTCCTGTTTCCCAATAATACCAGGCAACGCTCACATCCGCAGTCATACTGTTTGCAAGCGAATAAAACGACTTGTCACGATAGTTAAACAAGAATATACTGTCATACAAAACAAGCATATATCTTCCGTCTATATCTGCTGCAAAAGCGCCGTCAAGAGGGAATTTTGAATCGAGCATGGGTTGAATATTCTGCGAGATGTTAAACACCCTGCGTAAATATCCTGAAGTTCTCGCAATAGCATACACGCAGCAATCATTGCCAAGAAAAACCAATCTGTTACCGCATTGCAGTACTGTATCCGGGTAAACAGTTCCCGCACCGCTGAATAAAAGCGAAATATTCATTGCAGCCTTATTTACATTAGTGCCCGATGATCCGTTTATCAATCTTTCGGTATCATAACTGTTTTGTGTAACTCCGGATGAGATATAGACCTCGTTTTCTTTAAAAATAACAAGCATATTAGACTGAAATGCAAAGGCAGTAATATTCTGTACAGCATCGCCGGCAAATTCATAGTTCCCTTTTGGAAAATATAGTGGCTCATTTATATGCGAATATGCTATTTCATTAGCCGCAAGACTATTGCCGGACAAAAACACACGGGAATTGAAACACTCTGAAAATCTCATACCGAAAATCGTATCGGTTTCGAGTTTTTTATAAGCCCTGATAATAAGATTACTGCTGTCATTAGTCCATTTCGGCAATGCAGATGAAAAGGTAATCTTGCCCGTTGCTCTGTTTACGGTCGCCTTGATACTCGTTCCCTCAATATTCATTTCAGATGAAACAGTACCTGAACTCTCGATCATCCATTTATATTCCGAATTACCATATTTAAAAGCTATGCTTATATCCTCACCGACAGCAGATGACAGATCTTTAGCAGGCAGCGAATACTCGGTAGATACGCCATCAGTTATAAAGCCTGCACGGAATGCACCGAAAAGGCGGTTGTAATCTTCAATATATTTCAGATCACCATAGCCGGAGGTCTTTTCAAGCGTGTCAAAAGAGCTGCCTTTGCCGTTTATCATTATAAGTGGTGCATAAACATCAGCAGGCAATATTTCCTGCACTCCGTCAAGCGAAATGTTTATCTCATATACAGTCTTATACAGAACCCTACCGGCATCATTAACAACCGCAACGACAGCGTATATTCCGCTGCCATATGTCCTTTTTCCGCTGAAAACGAACACATTGGGGTAATATCCGTCATTTTGATATGTATGCTCATAAAGTGCGATATCGGCATATCTGCCTTCCTCGCCAAACAGCACAAGACCTATACTCTGCGTAGTCTCAGTATCATTGCGTTTAATGAATATCCTGATTTTTTCGTTGCAATATACATCTGCCGCCTTTTCAAGCGTAAAGTCAGTTATATCAGAGCCTGATGCAGCCACTCTGAAAAGATCGCATCCAAATCCTGGTCTTGTTCTTAAGGTACCGTTTTTATACCACACATTAACAGCACTTGACAGTTCACCCTTCTGTCCTTCCGCCTCATCCGCCACTGCGTTTATACCGCCGTTTAAACTGCTGCTTATAAATCTTCCGTATTTCTGCGCTTGTTTTAAAGGTATCATTCACATCCCCCCTTAAAACAATTATCAGTAATAATGCTGCGCTTACAGCATTTTGATACATACCCAAGACGCTCATTAAACATCTGTGCAAAAACACGCTGATTATCGCTGTCATTTTCAGATAGAGCAAGCATTGCCGCAACACCATAAACAGTACAGCAGCGCAAGACATCTTCGGGAATATCTACATCATCAAATGCGGACGAAATCACAGGTATCGGCGTGTATTTTAGTGCCTTTGCTGTGTCACTTACTGCGCTGCCGACACATATAAGCATCCTCTTAGATATCTGAGGCGAAACCATATTGAGCGTTGCTTCATCGTATCCCAGCAACATTACAGCCACATCAAAAATCTCTTTAACTGTCATGCACTTTCTCCTTCCTTTGCAACTCACGAATAAGACTGCCGCTATCCGGCACGATACCGTCAGGCAGTCTTTGAAGATACTGAACGGGCGTTATAGCACCGATATCCAAAAGTTTATCAAGCACAGTCATTACACATTCATTATCGGCAGTATCAATGCTGTTGCTGACTATTCTAGCACGGAGTGAGGTTACTTTATATTTATCCGGCGAATAATCAAGAGTATCGGATACTGGTCTTCCTGAATAGAAATTAAGAAAAAACTCTGCAAATATTGCAGCTGTATCCTCAACGAAAGCCTCGTACCGTGTAGCAACTGCGTCAAGTGATACCCGAAAGCTATTCTGGATCTTATCCATAAGTGAAGCATTATTTAAATCCAACTCGCCTAAAACAGCGCTGCTTACTCCGCTCATATTCAGAGTATTGTTTATAAGTGCAGTAATGTTTTCGTTAAATCCACCGGAAAAATCAGGTGGTGAAACATATTTGATAGCACCGGAAAAATCCTCAGGCGAGCCGCAGAACGACAGTATCTGCCCCGGCTCGTTTGTAACGGGACTGTCTATTAGATCTCCGTTGACAAGCATTATCGGCATACCCATCATCATGATCGCCCATACCTGAGCGGTAATCATACGATTGATTGCTATCTGATTCGGTATAAGCGAGGTTATTTCTGATGATCCGTAAATGCTGCCGTTTTCATTTTCCCACTGCATTACCGACAACGGATACCGTGAAACTCCAAGGCACCATTCCTTACGGATAACGGCATTTTTGCACACCCGTATTGCGAATACCATACCTGATTTTTTATAGAACTTCGTTATTACGGTGATGCGGTCGGTATCATCCTCCGGCTTTATACTTCGTACAGTATCTTCATCTGCTCCGAATTTTTCCGCTTCCTCGGCTACTCGCTGTATCGGAAGCTTTTGCAGAACCAGAACAAAGCGCTGCTTTTGAACATCACGCTCAAAGGGATCGGCAAAATCAACATTTTCAATGCGTAACACTTCAGATACGATATCTCCCATTATAGGTATTCGCTTGTCTTTATCAGCAAAGTATCCGCTCGCCGCCGATGTGTCCCAATATGTATAAAGAACTCCTGTGCCTGAAATGTACGCATTTTTAAGTACATCCTTATACAGCTTGTCAAGCCGCATATTTGCCGACGCTGTACGGTACCATTCACATAAAGCGTTCGATAGCAAATGATCGCCCTGCAAGAAAAAATCCACCTTGTTTTCTCGCGATGAAACTGATGCAGCTTTATATTCGCCGATACGCTTAATAAGATTATATCTCACAAGCGGACGGTCAGCGCCCACCTTTGCGCCGTGCCATTGATCTCCGTGATAGAATCGGCTGTTCAGCCGTGACTGCTCATATATACCCTTTTTGCCGAGTGTACTTTTAAATGAAACACACTTATCGTGCTGTGCAAATATATCATTGCAGATTTCATTGGTTATCAATATATCAACTCCTCAAAAATAGAATGTGCGGAGCATTACTGCTCCGCACAAATAAAAATTTATGCCACGGTAATATGGCAAACACCAGAATCAAGAACAGTTGAGCCTCCGGCGGTCATACGCACAAATACATAATATTCGCCCGCTGTAAGACCGGTATCTATCGTCCAACTCTTGTTTGTTGCGCCTGCAATACGTACCGCACCGTTCTTTGCATCATCCGAACACATATACCACTGATATGTAAGCTCTGATGAGTCGGATGCTGCCGCAGTTACCGAAAGCGAACCTGAAATACTACCCTCTGTTAATGATTTTGAGGCGGCTATATCCGCAGTAACGGTGACAGACGGTGCTATCATTGCCCACACGCCGGATGCAAACGATGTTTTAACAAACACATCATAATACAAACGGTAATCAAACTTATATGCATCAGCTGAAATGTTTTCATCGGGTGTAAAGATACGAATCTTTTCAGACTTGCGAACAAGTGATGCCGCTCTTTTAGGCAGCATCAGCATATATATGCCCTTTGCACCGTTTGCCGGTGTAAATCCGCCTGCTTCTTCTCCATTAGCACCTGAAAGGAACTCATATGCAGACTGCATTCTTGAAGCGGACACGGGAATGATTGCAATGCCGTCAATAGTATTGACAGAAAAACTCATATCTCCCTGCTTAAACTCCCCGGGTGCTATCTGACGGATAAATTCCTCTGACTGCTTGAATTTTGACCACATATACGGATTTACAAAGCATACAAGTTCCTCATCAAAGCCCACTTCTGCCTGCACTTCTTTCTGCAAAGCAAAGAAGCAATCAAACGGATTTTCTGTGTCACCCTCAACAAGCTGACCACGCTCATAAGCAAGGCCTGCAAGCTTTGAGATTGTATAAGCGTCCGTTTCCGGAACTACCTTTGTACGCACAAATTCGGAAATAACCGAACCAGCAAGCTCTGCAATACCTGTTTCATCCATATCCTCACGGTCGATCGAAAAGGTACGCGCTCTGTCCTGCTGCATAGTATATGCAGTATTAGTTACATTTACCGACCCCTTGATAAAGCCGGTATCACGGTCATAATCACCAAGT
This sequence comes from Clostridia bacterium, assembly GCA_017390825.1. The sequence goes on along the minus strand of JAFPAK010000203.1, from coordinate 1,751 downwards.
CCTTGCATGGAAATGCTCGGAAGTTTTACAGTTTTCGCACCCACGAATTTCGCACGGAGTGCATTGTCGGTCATAAAGCCGACTGCGGTTTTTGAGCAGAGGATCTTATCAAGCTCACCTGTAAATTTTGTTGCAAATGCTTCATTGTTAATAGACATAAATTTTCTCCTTTTTCATTTTAAGATTTTTTTATTCCTCTGAACAATGCGTTCAGAATGTCATAGTCTTCGCTGCCCTCAGGGCAGTATTGCGATGATGCCGACATAGCCTCATTACGAATTCTTTTTTCATATTCGGCTATTACCCTTTGCTGCTCTGTATAAAGATAACGCAGCAGACAAACTTCAAGGGTGCCGTTTTTATCAGCATCGCTTTTTACTTCATCCGGTAATTCATCATACGAGCCGTACTGTGGATACAGCTCGCTGATAGCATCAAACTGATTGTTTGTTTCCAAATAATGACCTCACTTTCAAATGTCATCCTGCTCGTCACCGTTATATGAAAGAAAGTTCATATAGGCACGTCGCATTTTTTCGTCTGCGACAACACACTGATCATGTATATGTTCCTCATGTTTCTTTTCGGGTGTTTTCGTGAAATATCTTCCAATCATAAAAAACACGGAACATATCAATATTGCCGCCATAAAATCAATTACCATTTTACCTCCTTACACCTCCCAAGCACCGAGGCTTGAGTGCTTATGTTGCTTAGACTTGCTTTTTGCTCCGAAATTCGCCCTCGTTTTTAATACGGTACTGCAAAAATAACGCATATCATCCATTGCATGGTCAAACTGCTTGATGACACTGTCACGCTCCTGTGATTCATCCCACGAATACAGCCCAAATTCACGGATAATATCCTTACATGAAGGATCAAATTTGAGTTTTCCTGACTGCAAAAGGCTGCTTACAAAGCGAATCCCGTCAAGCACCTTGTTTTTTGCAGGTAATATACGAAATCTACCTCGCTTACGCAGTGCCTCAATAAAAGAAGCGGCGGACGGATCAACTATTACTGCCTTTATATCGCAGCCATCGGCAAGAGCACAAAGAGCATCACAATACTCCTCGTCAGTTTTCTGTATCCGTGATATTCTTGAATCATGATAATATTCTGCTACTCTCACTGCAGTACCTTCACCCACGCACCAAAGTCCCATGCTGCATGGATTTGCTGTGCCGTAATCAACACTGATATAATATTCTCCGTGCGGCTTAACATCGGTAATATGGGAGCTTGAAAACATCGGATATACAAGTCCGTCGGCATTCACCCATTCGCCTTTTATGTAGCGAGAATAGAACACACCGCTGTACATTGTTCGTGCTTTTTTTATCTCTTTTTCAGTAAGTATCGGGTTGTCCTCCATAAAAAAGCGCAAATGCAATGTGCGTTTTCTGTTTTCCCCATCGGCATCCTTTATCCATTCACGGTAAAGCCAATGCGAAGGAGAAGCCGGATTGCAGTTGAACCACAATCGGGCATTCGGCTCCGATAGAGTTCTTGCTACCGCCTGTTCAACAAAGGATCTGGGCATCAAAGCGGCTTCATCGAACATAACACCGCAAAGTGTCATACCCTGTATCTGCATATAACTCGCCTCATCCTTGCCGCCGAAAATATAGAAACGGTTGTGATGTTCTCCGCTGTTAACATTGAGCACATGTGATGTGCGGTTATATGAGAACGAGTAATAGCAATTCAGATCTACCGATGAGGTAATAACAGATATAATATTCCGT
>JAFPAK010000202.1 GCA_017390825.1 Clostridia bacterium | reverse complement strand
TCAGGTCATAGAGATCCACATTGCAAAACATACCTATAAAAGATATCAGCAAAGGAAAGCCATTAAAAACGACAAAGCCAATTAGCGGAATAGATGCAATAAAAAACGCAAGAATCTGTTCCTTTTTCCACTTTCGCTTTTTGTTCTGCAGGTTCTCCGTGAATAACTTATTTTGGGTCATGGATTATCTCCCTTTGATATAAATTGTCATACCCTTCAACAAGTTGTTTGCCGTATCCTCATACTGCTTAAAGAAATCAGCCAATGTCATATTACCCTCACGAACAGTGGTATTAAAGGGTACAGACCATTCGGTAATCCATGTTGTAGAAGTGAAGTAAGTGTAGTCACCAATCTCTGCGTGCTGAGCCATGAAGCTGCCTGCCCACATATTAGAGATAAGGCGGTCAGAGGACGAATTGTAAGCATCGCCCATGCCGATAGAGGTCTGGTTGGGAACATACTTATTGCCCTTTGCCAAGATTGCCTGGCCCTCAGGACCTGCTACCCAAGATGCGAACTTGAATGCTGCGTCGTAATTCTTATTTTTAGTGTTTTTAGGAAGGAAGAGACCTAAAGACTCGCTTTCTGTTGCAGCCTCACCAACAATGGGTGTGCCGTTTTCCATATGCAATTCGCCGGTGTAAACCTGACCGTCGTATGTCTCACCGATAACCTTCAAATATTCCTTGCCGTTTTCAGTATAGGTGCTGCCACCAACATACTCACGGTACTGCGCGGTAACAGCCATACCCAATCCGTTACCAAGTACGTTCTTGAAGGACTGGATGTTACGGAAGTCCTCAACAAGCATAAGGCACTTGCCGGAAGTAAAGAACTGATTACGACCCTCTGTGGTAGAAGGTGCAACACCGTAACCGTTAACGCCGGTCTCGACCTGCTTACCCGAAGGAACACCCAAACGAGTGAATTCCAAAATTGCATCATAAGTAGAAGGCAATGCGTAAACCTTGCCGCTCAAAGCTGTAAGTTCGGATGCGTTGTTGTTAAGGAAGGTCTTGTCCTCATAGTGAAGTACTTCACCCTTGCTATAGCTATTACCGTTCACGGTAATGTCTGCCAAAGCTAAGTAACCGGGCTGTTTGTCGCCAAGAGTAATCTTGTAGTTGTTAGAAGCAGGGTCCCAACCGACACAATCCGCACCAACCGAGAATCCCATATTGAACCACCATTCACTAACGAAACCGTACTGATCGGATGTTGTGAATGCGCTGGCGAGGCAACGCTGCTCTTCCCAGTTCATACCGATGCTCTCGTTAAATACCTTATAAACGGTCTTGCCTGCCTGATTGGTGCTGCTCTTAGCACCCGCGAAGGGAGCCTCTTTATACTCAGCATAACCGTGAGGCATAAGATTTGCGCCGTTAGCAGTATTATACGCTGCAAGTTCGCTCTCGGGAACAGAAATTATGTTGATACCGGCTGCGCTCATCATATTCTTATTATAGAACAGCATCTGAGGATCGCTACCGTTGGGGAGAGCCAAAAGGCTTGCGCCTTCGCCTGCCTGGAATTTGCCGTTTTCAGACTTGGTTGTATTCAAACGATAACGGTTAATCAAAGATTCGGGAATATCACTCCAGTTCATCTTAGCCTTAACATCATCTGTCAAATAGCTGTCCAAATTAACGAAGAAATTACCGTTTGTAGCCAATGCCTTAAATGCATCGTCCTTCAACTCGATTACATCGTACTGATAGTTGCTGCGAAGTGCACTTTCCAAACCGGAAATCACACCGGGATTTGCACGGAACTGTACATATACACCGTCAGCAACACCCTGTGTTTCGTTATAGGTCTTTACCATTTCATTATAAGCATCCTGCATCTGAGCATCTACAAAAGCAGCCGCATAGTAAATAACGGTTCTGTCACCGGCTTCGGGTGGGTTCTTAGGCTTGCAAGAAACTAGCCCTACTGCCATAACCAATACCAGCATCAATGCCAGTACTCTACTAAATGTTTTCTTCATACTTTTTGCCTCCTTTGTTTTAACCTGTGATAATTTTTTACTCATTTTGAAACTATCACAACCATAAATAAATTTATAATTATAACGCTTTTTGTAAAAAGCAATTTATAATCCAACCGATTTAAGCCATCAAATTGTAAACAACTACAGTACAATTTGTACATTTTCGGAGCTTAATATCTCCATCTATTAGTATTTTACTACAAAAGTAACAATTTTTCAATAGAAAATATGCTAAATATATTGCATTTGACCAAGATATGTGCTACAGTATTACTGTACCTAATAAAAATCCAGGGAGAAAACCAATGCACGAACACGATAGTGACTTTATTGAAGATAGCAAAATAATATATGATATTGAGGGCACCAAGGATACTACAAACCTCGCCGCTTTTGGCAAAGCGCTCTCATCCCCCGTACGAATACAAATGATTCGTTTGGTTAACAAGAAGAACATGCTTGCGTCCGAGATAGCAGCAGAGCTTAATCTACCGCTTTCATCAACCATATTTCATCTCAACATTCTTGAGGAAGCCGGAATTATCAAAAAGAGCTTCTCCACCAAGGGAAAAGGTACCCTTCACTGGTATACCTACGACACCAATATAGCCATAATCCGTTTTCGAAATTCAAACGGACACCTTAAGCCGGAAAACCGAGCTCCATACGTCCATCAGATTGGCATTGGCGAATATATTGACGCCGAATTTTCGAATCAATGCGGAATAGCTACAGCAGAAAAGCAAATCATGAGTGCAAACCCTCACAATGCCTTCGTCGCAGGACGTCAGGACGCCCAGATAATTTGGTCTGAGGGCTACGGCTCGCTTCTCTATGCTATTCCAAACAATTATGCCCAGCAAGGAAAGCTTGACGAAATCAAAATTTCTCTCGAAATTTGCTCCGAAGCACCGGGATTTAATAATAACTACCCGAGCGATATTACCTTCTCAATAAACGGAATTGAAATTTGCACATTTATTTCCCCGGGAGATTACGGAGATCGATACGGAAAGTTTACGCCGAGCTGGTGGTATCCCGAAAGCACAAAATACGGAATCCTCACCAACATAAGCATCAGATCGACCGGCGTATATCTTAATGAAAGATTAGTAAACAAAAGCATTTGCCTCGACGATTTAAGACTTGAAGAAACCAACAAAACGACGTTTGGCATAGAGGTAAAGAAAAATGCGCAGCACCCCGGTGGATTTAACATTTTCGGTAGCAATTTTGGCGATTATGGTCAACATATAATTTTCACTGCAACCTATAGATTGTAATGAGCGGAGCGCTTTTTCGCCTCTGTTATACATAAAACCGCGAGCCTGATGACTCGCGGTTTATTACATTTATATTAGATAGCTTGTTTTATATTACTCATTCCTCATCAAGCCAGGGTGCAAGCACCTCTGGTAATTTAGTATAGTCATCAATCGTTATAAATTTAAAGTCTGATTTATATACGCTTTCATCATTGCCACCCAGTCCGTAATCATCACCCACAAATGCTACCTCACCGTGTTCAAATCCGTTCTCCTTGCACCACAAATCAAGCGCATAATACTTGTTGAACGGCTTGGGTGCCATATCAAATGAGGAAGAACCTCCAACGAATACATTATAATCAGGGAATGCCGCGCAGATTTCATCATAAATAGCGCGACGTTTTTTTCTATCGGGATCAAACTTCAATTTATCCTCATTTCGAGCTGTAGTTCCAAGTATGGGGAATGTTAAGCATCCCGAGGCATGATATTCAACGTTATCACCTGAAAATTCAGTAAATCCGTATTTATCTCTAAAGCTATAAGCTATTTTTTCAACGCGCTCGCGATCCTGACATACAACGCCATCGTCACGGACGATCTTAAGTTCTCCGTTTTCATACTTAGCATATTGCATTCCGTAATTTCCTATAACGTCAATCGGAAAACCGCCAAGCTGCTTATGTATGCGCAAACAATTGCCTGCTCCTACCATTAAAAGCTTATATCGTTTTGCAAGATTTTCAAGCACCGCACGATTTTTATCATCTATAGGTGTTTTATGCTGTGTTAAAGTTCCATCAAGATCAAATGCAAATACCTTAATCATTACCTATTTTACCTTATAATTATTTATTTTGAGTATTTAACGTATCGAGCAAAGCATAGGTAGCCTTTTCTGCATACTCTTCAAGCTTGCCTTGGTCGCGCAAAT
>JAFPAK010000201.1 GCA_017390825.1 Clostridia bacterium | reverse complement strand
GTCCTCCGGTCCAATAGTAGAAAAGGAACGGAAGCTCTGTATAGTCTGTTGCTTTTACGGTTTTATCTTCTTCGTTTATAACGAAATAACAATCTGTGTGGTTCTCGTTATATTCTTTGAAGAAGTATTTTACAAGCTCCCACAAGTCTGAATTGACTTTCTCAGTTCTTTCATCTGCATACTTAGGTGTGATTTTAACCTTTTTTGCAAGCTCACTTGTAAAGGTGGTAAACAGAACTTGCTCGGCTGATTCTACATCCCGTCTGTTTTCTTCTTCATACTGTAAGAGTGTTTCTTCGTATTCTGCATCTATCTGTGCTTTTGTTCGTGTTTGGAACTCTTTTAAGGTCTTTTGGAGGTTATCTGTAAAACCGCCCAAGATTGCATCTGTCTGTCCGAACACACCATCAGCAACCAACATTCGCTTATTAACAAGCTCAAGCTTTCTGACATCTGCCATATTGCTTTTATTTAGGAAGTTCAGAACGATAACATCATTCTGCTGATTAAGTCTGTGGCATCGGTCTATTCGTTGTTCCATTTTCAAGGTGTTATAGAGTAAATCATAGTTTATAACGAGCGAAGCTTCCTCAAGGTTAAAACCTCTTGCACCGTTGTCGGTGGATATGATAATCTCTCCGTCTGTCTTAAACCCGGATATTTCTCTGTAATCCTTTGAGCCATTGTAAATGTATGTTTTATAGCTATCTTTCAAGGCATCATACAAATACTGTTGTGTTTCTCTTTTTTCGGTGAATATAACTGCTTTTTTATTTGCTCCGGCTTTCTTTAGCAGTTTGAAGCATTGTTCCAAAGCCTTTATAAGCAGTTTCAATTTTTCATCTGTTTCTATATCATCGCAAGCAGTAAGCATTGCCTTAAATTCTTCAAGCTCTTGCTCACCGCCGTTTGTTTTCTCAAGTCGCTTTATAATTCCTTCAATAGCTTTCCTTATTGCCGGGGTTGACGAACCTTGCAGGTCAAATAGCATAAGTGCAAGATCGTAAGGCTTCATTTCGGGGAAGGCTATCTTTTGAGGTTTATCTATGTATGCTTTTAATAGGTCATATAGTTTTTGCTCTTTGTCTGATTGCTCAAATTCGCAAGTGATAACTTTTCTTTCAGGAATTTTTGCATAATGTCTTGCCTGACTTCTGAGAGTTCTGAAACAATACTTGCTCACAAGTTCTGCAAGCTCCGGGTAGTTTTCAGGCTTCCTGAAATATCTTGACATATATTCTTGCTCGGAAGGGAGTATGCTTTCATCTATGAAATACATAAGTCCGTATAAATCAAGAATATTCTTTTCGATTGGAGTTCCGGTTAAAAGTAGCTTGAATGAGTCTTTGGCTATTCGCTTTAGTATTTTTGCCTGCTTATTATCTTCCTTGTGAACCGAGGATAACAGACTTGCTTCTTCAAACACGGTTAAATCCCATGCAGTTTTTTCGATTAGCTCACTATACTGCGTGGCAAAATCGTTTGTGGTTAAAACTACTGCATCTTGCTCGAATGTTTCACCATTTGTTTTTAGTTGTTCTGCATTTGCAATTGTGATGAACGGAATGGAATACTTGTTTTCAATAAGCTTTTCCCATTGAATGAGCAAATCACTATTGGGAACTACAATTAAGATTCTTGTTTTTCCTTCATACCATTTCTGCGTAACAACAAGCATAGCTTCAGTTGACTTTCCAAGCCCACTTTCATCCATCAAAACTACACCCTTTGTATAAGGCGAGCGTGTTGCAAACAAAGCAGCGCCGACCTGATAAGGGTACACTTTTATATCTGATGAGGCAAAAGTCGGTATGCGCCAGATTGACAGCAATAAAAGCCGCCAGATAGGCAATGTTCATGACCGCTGCCGCCGTAGTTTGCGCAGACGCACCGGTCTCCGCAATTACAGAGACAATGCCTACAGGACCGCTCATATCATTGACACTGAC
>JAFPAK010000200.1 GCA_017390825.1 Clostridia bacterium | reverse complement strand
CGGCTTCGATACAAAGAACAATTTTACCCTCGTCCTCGTACCCCTCGTAGTAGGTGTAGTTATTTTTTAGGTTTCCAATGTCCATTATCTAACATCTCCTTTTGCTCTTTTGTCGCTGTTCCGTTTTTCCTTGCACGGATAGCCGCCTGCCAGTCCTTTTTTGATACCCACTTGTTTTTACCAACAAGTATCTCGTGCTTGGCGGGACGTGCATTTTTGCCGTAACCAATACCTGCCTTGTCACGCTGAACAACCCAACTATCGCCTTGCTCTTTTGGAGCGTTAGGGGTGCGAGTGTGCCAACGGCTTGTATAAGAATAATCACCCTTTTTCCAAGTATATTTAACTTGGTCGTATCCGTTTTTCTGTTCTTCTTTTACTGTGGCAGAGGACGGAATTTTAATAGGTGAACTCTTGGGCAGAGTATTTTTAATGTAATCTTTGTGGTTTTCGCCTGCACCGTGAGTGCCGCCAAAACCACCGTGAAAGCCTGCACCCATTAAGCACTCACCGCCTTTCGACTTTGCATAAAGTCGCTGTCGAATTGCAGTATTTCAATCCCCATTTCTTTATACTGTGCGAAAACCTCGTCCGGTGTAGCACCATATACCACAATGGTTTTTGGCTCTAATGTGTTAACCACATATTTTAAGCCGTTTATAAAATACCTGCGTTCGCTCAGTAGCCTTATGCAGCCGTGAGAGCCTACTGCGATTACCCCGTGCTTGTTTATACCCGCACAAGATAATTCAAATGTACGATCATCGCCAAAGCGTATATTTGGGATGACGGGTATTCCGTTTTCTTGCAACCAATGACCGATTGCACGGCTACGATAAATATTCCATTGTTGCATTACCAACGGCATATCTCGATAGACACTAAAATCGGGAGATATAACCCCCTTGAATTTCTTTAGAATAGGGAGATAGGTGTTAGGTCTATTCCATAACCTTTCAAAAGCGGTATCGTCCTCGTAAAAATGCACCCAAGCATCATATTCGGTACTGTGTACCGCCTTTGAAAACGCAATGAGCTTGTTGGGGCTTCGCATTTCTGTTTTTAAGCACGGGATTTCAAGTGGACTATCGTAGGTTGCATTTTTTACTAAAAATGCGTGAAAAACATCTTTGCACCCACTTCGAGTGCCATTTTTTCTTGACATATATTATGCCCTCCTCATCTGTTCTTTGCAGAAAATCGCAAATTTTTTCGTAAAAACATCAATAGTTCTTGCAATTTTTCTTCAGATGTGGCATAATACTTGTAGCGGAATATCGGATGCTCGCATCCAAAGAGAATGCACTTTGTAAATTGTTGCCGCAATTTACTGAGTGCTTTTTCTATTTGTACGACCTTTACAATCATATAACATCACCGTCCTTTCTCTTAATTTTCTATTACACAGCTTCTTTGAAAAGCTGGAGTAATCGTATTTCGTAATTGGTATAATCCTTATTGCCGTAAGTCAACCATTTACGATAGTAAGAGAAGGCGTAGCCTGCTGCTTCAAGGCTGATGTCAAAATGCTCGTAAACCTCGTAGGCATCCTTTAACTCTAATTTGTGAATGAGGACGGGCGGTGCGAGAGCATACTTTGCAAAAAACTTCGCTTCGGCTTCTGCCAATTCGCTTTCTTCCGTGTGATCCAACACTATATGTCCACACTCGTGGGTGAGAGTGTTGTTGACACGTCCGTAGCCTTTTGCATCGTTATAAAAAATGTACCACACGCCATCTTTCTTGATAGTAAATCCGTCCTCGCTTCTTTCCATCATAAGCTGACGTGTTTCTTCGGATTTTGAGGAATAAGGGACTACCACCGCACCGAGTTTTGTAGCCATTTCAAAGGCACTTATCGGAATACATCGGATGTTAATTTTCTCGAAAGTGTTGACCACAATCTCCTTAATTTCCTCACAACGCTTATCAGATAATCTAAATGCCAATATTAGTCCTCCCCGAACAAAGCAGAAATAAGTGCTCGTTTTTGTTTTTCCGACATTGTTGCGGAGTTTCTTGCCAACAAACGCTCTACCTTCGGAAAATCAAAATCATCAGACTCTATACCGAGCAGATAATCAGAAGTGGTATGCAGGGCGGTAGCGATGTTTGCAAGCATATCCGCTTTTGGCTCTCTGTCGCCGGAAACGTAACGAGAGAGCGTGGCTTCAGTAGTGTTAATTCTATCAGCAAGCTCCTTTTGTGTTATACCTTGTTTTTGTAATAGGTTTAATAACCTCTGTCCAAATGCTTTACTCATAGTATTTCCTCCTTATTTGCAGAGTAACCTCTACTCCGACTTACCAAAAGTATAACGCATCTTACCGAAAATGTCAAGTCTTTTTCATAATAAACACTATATTTTGTTTTGAATTTGAAGGACAGACACAAAATAAAACGAAAATAATAGGGAGACAACTTCCTTACGGAGTGTCTCCCTTGGGATACTTCTTTACTTGGCAGGGATGGCGAGGTTCGCCCGAAATGCTTCCGCGCATTTCGGCACGCACACGGGCACTGCAACAGTCCCCCGGACTGTTGCTATTGCTTTGCAATTGCCCTTTTCGAACCTCGCTTGATAATCTAAAAAGCAAAGAAGTATCCCAAAAGGGATACTTCTTTACT
>JAFPAK010000023.1 GCA_017390825.1 Clostridia bacterium | reverse complement strand
TCATAAGAAAACTTTTAAGTAATTTTTCGTGGCAGTTGACAAAATGACACATTAGTATTATACTATATATTATGGTTAGCAGCGTCTAACTGGTGTTAGCGCTGCTTTATTTATATCATAAGGTTAGTTTATGCTAACTTTGCTAAACGGAGGAAATACATAATGGCTATAGTAGAATTTAAGGATGTAACCCGTGTATATATCACAGGTGATCACGAACTAAAAGCACTGGACAGCGTGAATTTCACCTTGAATGAGGGCAAATTTGTTGTTATTCTAGGGCCTTCTGGTGCCGGAAAGAGCACGCTTTTGAATATGCTCGGCGGTCTTGATAGCCCCACGAGTGGAACCATCATGGTGAATGGTAAAGACATCTCTACACTTACCAATAATGAGCTTGCGGATTACCGTGCAGCTACTGTAGGTTTTGTGTTTCAGTTCTATAATCTCATCCCAACACTTACAGTATATGAAAACGTTGCGCTCGTTAAGGAAATCTCAAAGGATGCCATTGATCCGAAGAAAATGATCGACGAGGTTGGTCTTGCCGACCATCTGCATAATTTTCCGTCTGAGCTTTCGGGCGGAGAACAGCAGCGCGTGTCTATTGCACGTGCACTTGCAAAGAATCCAAAGATTTTGCTTTGCGACGAGCCGACCGGAGCGCTTGATTCCGAAACGGGTGTGTTGGTTCTCAAACTATTGCTTTCTATGGCAAGGAACTACGGTAAAACAATTGTCATCGTAACCCATAACCAAAGCATTGCGAAAATGGCAGATGTAGTTATCCGCGTAAAGAACGGCAAAATCAAATCCTATGAGGAACAGCCTGCTCCGATGAGTGCCGACGAAGTGGAGTGGTAAGTTATGCTGATAAGAAAACTGTTCCGTACTGCGTGGAGCTATAAATCGCAGTTTATTTCAATGGTAATTATGATTGCCATCGGTGTGGGTATTTTTCTCGGTTTTAATATCGAGTGGAAAAGTCTTGAGCACGATTCATTTACTTTCTTGGAAGATACAAACTATGCTGATTTTCGCATTTACTCCGAAACCGGCTTTAGCGAGGATGATATCAAAGCTATACAGGGCATTGACGGCGTTGATGCTGCAACACGCTATTTTAATGTAAATGTCGGAATTAAGGATACAAAGAAATCAGTTGCGCTTAATGTATCGGAAAACTATACCGTTTCTACGATGCTTGTTACAGACGGTACAGAATATAACGATAATTCGGATGGTATTTGGCTTTCGGATAAATTTGCCGCATCTAACAATATCAATATCGGTGATGAATTGACCTTTACATACACAGGAATAGAAATCGTCGGAGAGGTGGTCGGCCTGGTAAAAAGCGGTGAAAATATGATCTGCGTGGCTGACGAAAATCAACTCATGCCTGATTATGAAGCTTTCGGCTTCGCCTATATCACACCGAAAACACTGGAAAGGGCACTTGGTTTTGCATTCTATCCGCAGATAAACATTATTTCCGATATGGATAAGGCAGAACTTGAACAAGCTATCAAAGACGCTTCCGGCACGACCTTTCTTGTCACAACAAAGGAGGAGCATTATTCCTATGCAGGCGTTATGAGCGAAGCTGAAGAAGGTAAAACAATGGGCTCGATTTTACCCGTGCTGTTCCTTGCCATTGCTATTCTTACTATGGTAACTACAATGCATCGTATTTCTGCAAATGAAAAGGTGCAGATTGGAACATTGAAAGCACTTGGATTCCGTGACCGTAAGATACTGATACACTATACCTTCTACGGACTTATGATCGGTCTTATCGGTTCGGTGCTTGGTGTGGCACTTGGTTATCTCGTTGCCTCCATTATTATCAGCCCATCAGGTATGATGAGTACATATATAGATATACCTGATTGGAGACTTATCATGCCGGTCTTTTGCATTCCGGTTATAGTGCTGATGCTTATAATCCTTACACTGATCAGCTATTTATCGGTAAAGAAGATGCTCAAAGGCACAGCAGCTGATGCACTCCGTCCCTATACTCCCAAATCAATGAAAAAGAGTATTATCGAGAGACTGCCGTTCTGGAACAATCTGCCCTTCGGCACAAAGTGGAATATGCGAGATGTTCTCCGTCATAAATCCCGTAGCGCTATGACCTTGGTAGGTGTTATCGGCTGTACAGTTCTGCTTGTGGGTGGTCTCGGTATGAAAGATACAATTGGATGCTTCATTAATATGCTGGACAATGACATCAGCAACTATACCACAAAAATTATTCTTTCGGAATCGGCTGTGAATGAAGATTCTATTGCTCTTGCTGATAAAGTTGACGGCGATTGGCAGGCATCAAGCGGTATCAGCTATGAGGGAAGAACAATAACACTGGATATTTACGATGCAGGCAACAACAAGATTGGTTTTCTCACAGAAAAAAACGAACGGTTGAAACTGACTGATGATGGTGTTTATCTCTGCTTGAGGCTCAAAGATACCGCAAACATTGGTGATACCATTGAATTTTCGCCCTATGGCAGCGAAAAAACTTACAATGTAAAGGTGGCGGGTTATCTGCGCTCACTTGTCAGCGAGTGTATCGTTATGACTGATACCTATGCTGACAGTGTAGATTTGGAATATCACATTAGCACGATCTACACAGATACTGCTTCCGATGATATCATAAGCTCTGAAATCATATCCGGCAAGCAGGACAAGGATATGATAATGGACAGCTACGACACTTTTATGGAGATAATGAACATTATGATAGTGGTACTGGTTGTAGCAGCAATCATTCTAGGTATTGTTGTACTTTATAATCTGGGTGTTATGAGTTATGTGGAGCGCCGCAGAGAGCTTGCTACGCTTAAAGTTCTCGGTTTCCGTGATAAGCATATAGGGAAGCTGCTCATAAGCCAAAACATATGGTTGACAGTAATCGGTGTGCTGATAGGAATACCTGCGGGTGTAGTTGTGCTTCATGTATTGATCACTGCGCTTGTCAGCGAATACGAATTAAGCCTTTCTCTCGGCTGGATGACATATGTTATCAGCATCGCACTGACCTTCGGTGTGTCGCTTCTCGTTGGATTTATGGTATCAAGAAAGAACAGGAAGATAGATATGGTAGAAGCACTAAAAGGTGCAGAATAATTTTATCGAAAATATATTTGGCTTGTTAATGATAGTATCTGAGATGCACTCTATTTGTCAGATGACCACTGGCAGATAGGGTGCATTTTTATGATAATAAGGGGGACTTGTAATGTTCTTATGAAAGTTTACACAGCATCTTTTATTTTTATTATATTTGTGGTATAATAACATAAATTCATTAGTTATATATGCAAAGGAGGGCTGAAACCGTTTATGGATCATTTTAAGCTCATTTCAAAATACAAACCAACAGGAGATCAGCCTGAAGCTATTGAAAAACTGACCGAAGGCATCAAAAACGGTTTAAAAGAACAGGTTTTGCTTGGTGTTACAGGTTCGGGTAAGACCTTCACAATGGCTAATATCATTGAAAAAGTAAACCGTCCAACCTTGATCCTGGCGCATAACAAAACACTTGCTGCTCAGCTTTGCTCTGAATTTAAGGAATTCTTCCCCGAAAATGCAGTCGAATATTTTGTTTCCTACTATGATTATTATCAGCCGGAAGCATATATTCCAAATACCGATACTTATATTGAAAAGGATTCCGCTATTAACGATGAGATCGATAAGCTTCGTCATTCCGCAACTTCTGCTTTGTCGGAACGGCGTGATGTTATCATCGTTGCTTCGGTTTCCTGCATTTATTCACTCGGTGCGCCGATAGATTATCGCAATATGGTAATATCACTTCGTTCGGGTATGGAGATGGAGCGTGACGCACTTCTCCGCAAACTTGTTTCATTGCAGTATGAACGCAACGATATCAACTTTGTCCGTAACAAGTTCAGAGTAAGGGGAGACGTTGTTGAAATTTTTCCTGCAAATGCATATGAAAAAGCGGTCAGAGTTGAGTTTTTCGGTGATGAAATAGACCGTATATCTGAATTTAATCCGGTAACCGGTAACGTGATAAATTCACTTTCACATATTGCGGTGTATCCTGCATCACACTATATTATTCCGCAGGATCGTATGAAGGAAGCAGTAGATGAAATTCAGCGTGAAATGGAAGAACGCGTGCAGTATTTTATAGATCATAACCAGTTTATCGAGGCGCAACGCATTCGTCAGCGTACCGATTATGATACTGAAATGTTGCTTGAGATAGGAATATGTAAGGGCATTGAAAACTATTCAAGAGTGTTGGCAGGCAGACCTGCCGGCAGTACGCCTTCAACATTGCTCGATTATTTTCCCGATGATTTTTTACTGCTGGTTGACGAAAGCCATGTTACTCTGCCGCAGGTAAGAGGAATGTTCGGCGGCGATAGGGCAAGAAAGAAAAATCTTATAGATTTCGGTTTCAGGCTTCCGTCTGCATATGACAACCGTCCTTTGAATTTTGATGAGTTTTATGCACACATTAATCAGGCGGTGTATGTAAGTGCTACTCCGGGTCCGTTTGAAAAAGAGCACGCATCAGCTTTTGCAGAGCAGGTCATTCGTCCTACCGGTCTTGTTGATCCGGAGGTGATCGTTAAGCCTACCCAAAATCAAATTGAAGACCTTATCGGCGAGATCAATCTGCGTATTGAAAGAAAAGAAAGAGTGCTTGTTACAACACTTACCAAGAAAATGGCAGAAGACCTTACCGAATTTTTCGAGGGTGTCGGTATCAAGGTGCGTTATATGCATTTTGGTATAGATACTATTGAGCGTATGGAGATAATCCGTGATCTGCGTCTTGGTGAGTTTGATGTACTTGTCGGTATCAACCTTCTGCGTGAG
>JAFPAK010000199.1 GCA_017390825.1 Clostridia bacterium | reverse complement strand
GAATGTAAGGAAATTACACTCGCAAAGGGTATCGACTGTGATAAGATCGTAAGAGAAACACAGCCGATCTGCTTTGAAAATGCTGTTTGGGCATATACAGTAGGCGCTGCTATCGCAATCAAGAAGGGTTGCACAAAGGCAAACGATGCTGCTGCCGCTATAGGCATCGGCTTGCAAGCATTCTGCATCCCCGGATCAGTTGCTGAAAACCGTAAGGTGGGCCTTGGCCACGGTAACCTTGGTTCAATGCTTCTTTCTGAAGAAACCGAATGCTTCTGCTTCCTCGCAGGTCACGAATCATTTGCTGCTGCAGAAGGCGCTATTAAGATCGCTCTTAATGCAAACAAGGTTCGTGTTAAGCCTTTGAGAGTAATTCTTAATGGTCTTGGTAAGGATGCTGCATTTATTATTTCAAGAATCAACGGATTTACTTATGTAAAAACAGAGTTTGATCCCTATACTGAGGAAGTAAAGGTTATTTCTGAAACCCCGTATTCAGACGGTCCCCGTGCTGATGTTAAGTGCTACGGTGCTGATAATGTACCGGAAGGCGTTGCAATAATGAAGCTCGAGAATGTTGGTGTATCTATCACGGGTAACTCAACTAACCCCACTCGCTTCCAGCATCCCGTTGCAGGCACATATAAAAAATGGTGTATTGAGAACGGTGTTAAGTATTTCTCTGTTGCTTCAGGCGGCGGCACAGGTCGTACACTGCATCCGGATAATATGGCAGCAGGCCCTGCTTCATACGGTATGACAGATACAATGGGAAGAATGCACTCTGATGCACAGTTTGCAGGTTCTTCTTCTGTTCCCGCTCATGTTGAGATGATGGGACTTATCGGTATGGGTAACAACCCGATGGTTGGTGCTACCGTTGCAGTTGCAGTTGCTATTGAAGAGGCTAGTAAATAAGAAAATATAGCCTTTTCGAAAAAATAACACCTCTGAACTTGATAGATGAGTAAACAAAGCATCCGCATACAACCCACTTAAAAGTCCCGACAAACTCGGATATATTTTTAAGTGGTGGTATGCGGATGCTAATTTCATAACACGGGTTGCAACTGAATTACCTGCGCATTTGCTAAGCCATATCGCAAGACTTTCTGTTGACCCTAAAAACAGAATTATAATCCATTCACATGCTACTAATACACTTGCTATGAACTATGTTCACAAGCTTGATGAGAAGAAGTTTATACGCTCTCATTGAGAAATGTATACTGAATATATCGTTGTATTTCCTGATTGTGTTGGAATTTTGCCTTAGATGTTTTGTGGTACTAATTCATCGGCGAAGCAACCGCTAATAAGACGAAAGAATTCCGTCTTGTTATTTGGGGAATGCACAGCATTTACCGAGCAGGCAAATATTTCGATAAAACCTTTAGTCTTATCGAAACAGTTGAAAAAGCGGCTCAAATTTATATGTTGACTGCAAATTTGCCAAAAGTAAATACAATTATAGCTTGTGAGATGCAAGAATTAGCAGAATTTTTCGTGTTGATTATAGAAAAGCTTTTTTGAATAATTGATATGGAGGGCAAAATGAATTTAATTAAAAACAAATATAATTTAAACAGTTATTATTGTACTTGGACTTCACAATCAGATTTAAGGCGCATTTGCTCAGAAAATGAAATTGAATTTAGTTCCTCTACTCGCGATTTTTTGAATGACAAATATGTTTTTGGCGATAAGGGTTTGGTCCATCAATTTCCAGAACTTCGTGATAAATTGTTTTTTTTATTTGATGATGGATGGGATGTACCTTATGGACTTATTAACAATAATAATGGTGATTTTGGCTCTTTGATTGTTAATGAAGAGAGATTTCCTTTTTGCACAGGCGAACCAAAAGATAAATTAAAAAAACTTGCCGATCGTGTTAAAAACTTCGGCTGGAAAGGCGTGGGCATTTGGGTTTGCGCTAGTGCTAAAGGCGAAGTATGGGAAAACATGCTTACTTTTGAAGAACGCAAACAATATTGGTGTGAACGTTTTGAGTGGAGTAAATATGCAGGAATTTCATATTGGAAGGTAGATTGGGGTTCCTTATGTAATGATATTGAGTTTCGTAAACATTTAAATGAATGGCGAGACGAAATTTATCCCGAACTAATCATTGAACACGCGCCAATTATTGGACCTTTTTCAGGTTTGGATAACAATAATACAATAGGAAGATTCAAAGATTGGGATGATGTTCCTAAAAGAATTACAGAACTTTCAAAGTTTTCTGATGTTATCAGAACTTATGATGTTTCACCAGAATTAAGCGTACCAACAACGATTGACCGTGTTCAGTATTTACTTCGAGCAGGAAATGAGTTCAATAGTAAATCTCATGTAAATGCAGAAGATCAAGCGTATGTTTGCGCCGCTTTGTCAGTTCAAATTGGCATTATGAGTAATCAATTAAGAGACAATAACGGAAACCCTGTTCGCAAAAAATCAACTGAATCAATCAGAGCAGTTAACTGGTTAAGCTGTTTTGCTCCTCCATTACCAATTTGCGAGGGCAATGTTAATGTTGGTAACGAAGTATTGACTGATGAATGTAATTTTTTTAACTTTAAATCTTGGTTATAAAAAATTGGAGATAGATTTATATCTCAATCTGCTCCTGATTTAGTTTCACGCAATGATACTCTGCCTAATGTAAAATATCTTGAAAACGAAAAACCATATATTTTAAGTAATCGTCATAAAAATGGTGCTTAT
>JAFPAK010000198.1 GCA_017390825.1 Clostridia bacterium | reverse complement strand
TTGTATTTTGTGTTGCCGGTTATAATCATTCTTTTGTGCGCATACATAGGCAAACTGCTTAGAAATAAATGTCCGAAGTTGAACAGTATTCTTACAGGTGGAAGATAAATTCTTAATTATTTTACAATAAAATCCCGAAAGAAGGTTTGAAAATGAAAAAAATATGGGCACTACTTTTAACATTGACTTTGGTTGTTGGTGTAGTATCTCCGATAACTACAGTTTATGCGGAAGAAAATGACGTTTTAATGATGCCATACGATGAAACAGAAAAACTTAATGAAGAAACAATTTGTGCTAAGGTTGGAGAGGTAGAATACACAAACTACATACAAGCTTGGCAGGCTGTTCAGCAGAACGGCGGAACCATAGATGTTCTGTCAGATTGGGTGTTGGCCGGTAATTTAGAGGTTTTTTCTAACAAGACCATCACAGTCAATATGAATGGTCATAATATAAGAAGAAATCTTGCAGCAGGAACGGCAATAGTAAGCGGACAGGTCTTTCTTGTACGTGAGAATGCGGAGCTTATCATAAATGGTGGAACAAAAACGACGGAGCACAAAGGAACTTTGACTCCCAAAGGCTTGTGGGTGAACGACGAAAACGGAACTTACAGCTTGTATGGAGGTCTGATTTCCGGGGGATCTAATGGTGATGGCGGTGGCGGTATTCACATTCAAAAAAACGGTAAAGTAACGCTTAACAGTGTAACTTTAGCCGGAAATACCTCTTTAGACGATTACGGTGCAGGCGGTGTTCGTTTGCAACATAGCGGTTCTGAACTAATACTTAATGATAGCCGAATTTGTTATAACATAGCTGAAATGGGTGGCGGCGGTGGCATTCGCATGGAAGGTGAAAATGCGAAGGTGACCATTAAAAACAACAGCTCGATAGATAATAACAGAACCACCCGTGACAATTCTGACGGTGGCGGTATTCAGATTAATGGCGGTGGTAGTGTTACCGTTGACGGCACATCGCAGATTTCATACAACACATCTGCACGCAGAGGTGGCGGTGTTTATGTTTATAACGGTAGTCTGACTTTGGAAGACGGAAGCAACCTTATGGGTAATGTTGCAAAAAAAGAAGGCGGTGCAGTTTATATTGACGACGATGCAAAGGATGTAAAAATTTCTGCTGATTTTATAGGAAACCGTGTATTAGATGAAGAAGGCGGCGCTATTTATGTAAACAATGAAGAAAAAATTGTGATAGAAAATTCATCCTTTACCGCCAATACGGCAAAAACAAAAGGCGGTGCTGTTTATGTTGACGGAGATGACTGCATAATGCTTGGCGGAAAATGCGAAACATACCAAAATATGCCAAACAATATATACTTGATGGATGAGGATAATATCAGCTATGCACAAATGATAGCAGGCTCCTCTGTGGGAATATTTACCGATTGGGATGCTACTTCCGATAAGCCAGTAAAAACAAGCTATAATGATATTTCCCACTTTTATTCCGATAAGATTGGTTTTGAAATCGCCGGTGAACCGGGTAAGATTTATTATACGGAAGAATCAGAGGACACAGACACATCCGTAAAGGATACATATATTGTAGATGGTGTCAGTTATGAACTGAAAAACGGTACTTTCACATATAATTCCGATTTTATTGGAAATTTAGAGTCTACATATTTCTATTCCGACGGATATTTTGCCAAGGCTCCCACGGTATATAATGAGCATTTGTCCACAATGTCCATTTGTATGGCTATGACATCAGCCACAAGCGAGCTTGGTGAAAGACCATATACGGAGTTTGTAGCATCGGAAAATATAAGAAGAATTGTTGAAGATATCGGTTATAAAGACATAAAAATAAATTATCCAAAACCTGCATATTTCGGTGATAACGCAAATCCTTTAAGTACCATTGGATATACGATTGCAAATAAAAATGTTATTCTTAATAATTCGGATTATACAATTATATCCATGACGGTACGAAGCTCTGAATACAAGGAGGAATGGGCAAGCAATGTTACAATAGGTGACGGAAACGGTGATGCTGAAGGCTTTTCAGATGCGGCTGCACAGATTATGTCAGCCATCGAACAATACATTGCAGATTATAATATTGATACAACAAATGTGAAATTTTGGATTTCAGGCTATTCCCGTGGTGGCGCAACTGCAAATATTGTCAGCAAACGGTTGACAGATATATATGGTTCAGGAAAAGTTTACGGATATACATTTGAAGCTCCGCTTTGTGGTGTAAAAACTGAAATGAAACTCGGTGAAACATACTTGAACATCCATAACATAGTTAACAAATCAGATCCTGTTGTATATATAGCACCGGAAGAAATGGGCTTTATCAGATATGGTCACGATGTGTATGTACCGGGTTATTCTATGGGAACTGAGCAGTATGAATCGCAAAAAGTGAAAATGTTGGCACAGCTTGCCAAATTAAATCCTGAATTTAAGTTTGATGATTATTTCCATCCGGCAACCATTGAGTATGTTTTCGGCACGGTTGGTGACAAAACAAATGGTTGGGTTGGTTACGATTCACTTATTGTAGAAACGGATTCAAAGTATGATACAGCAGAAAAAATGCTTCCGTTTTTCGTGAGTCAGCTTATGAATCGCTCAATAACAGACGAAGTGAAAAACAGCGAGTATAACAGACTCTCACCTACATGGAAGGGGTTCAGACATTGTTATTCGGAGTACAAATGGTATTTAAAAAATACAGAGAACGGCATCAGGAATATAGTGTCTGTAGGTACGCCAACCGGGGATTATAGTTATGTACTTACCTTCGAGCAAGCGGTTGCTAATGCATTACAGCTTGTATACAGTTTATCAGATGAACGTATGGAGGCATTGATGAAATGCTTTGACCCGGAAGCTATAATGGAAAAACTTGATACCACGCATATTTGGTGGTCTGTTGTAAGAAAGTGGGACGATCTTTCATACAAAGACAGAAACGAAGAAATAAACGACCTTTGGAACGCTCTTGGTATTGAAGAAATTGATGAGTCTGTATTGACAAATGAAGAAAAAGAGGTTTTGAGAACGTCACTTCCCGTAATTCTTGATGTTTTGCTGGATTTTTTGTCGGAAGATTATGACCACAACGATCAGGATTGTATTGGAACATTAGCGTATAATATTTCAAATATATTCTTGTCGCACTATTATGCTATTACCTGTTCATGGCTT
>JAFPAK010000197.1 GCA_017390825.1 Clostridia bacterium | reverse complement strand
GTTACAGAGCATGGTGACAAATGTTCCGATAGTTGTAATATTTGCTTTCTTTATGGCGAGTGTACTTAATACCAAGTTTATAGGTCGTGGTTTTGCAAGATCTGTAATGTTTCTTCCGGTTATCATTTCTTCAGGTATTATCCTTTCTCTCGCTAATGGTGATATGGCTTCAAACCTTATCTCATCTGGTGATAGATTTGCAGCTACAAGCGGCGACACATTCGAAGTTACCACAGCATTCCAGATAATGCTTGAGGATATGAACCTTAATCAGACGCTTGTAAAATTCATTGTTGATTCTGTTGCTAATATTTCGAATATTGTAAATATGTCAGCAGTTTCTATAGTAATTTTCATTGCCGGATTGCAGGGCATTTCACCTTCTATTTATGAGGCTTCTTATATTGAAGGTGCGACTAAATGGGAAGTATTCTGGAAGATCAGCCTTCCTATGGTAAGCCCGTTGATTTTGACTTCAGTTGTATATACTATCGTTGATAACTTCTGCGGTCAGAATAACTCGGTCGTTTCGACGATACACAGTACCATCACTAAAACAGAGTACGATATTGCATCGGCAATGGCGGTAAGCTATTCGTTGATAATTATTGTAATACTTATGGTGGTGTTTGCAGTATTGTCTAAAGTAGTATTCTATCAGGATTAAGGAGGGGAGAGAATAATGAGCGAAGTTGCTGTTAAAAAGACTTATAAGCCGAAGCTTGATAAAGTTAAATTAAAGAAATACGGCTTTAAGTACATTGTTTCTTTGGTACGATGGATATTTATTATCTGTATGTGCTATGTTGTTCTTTTCCCGCTTTTTAAACAGATAGTTCTTTCTATCATGACTGCTGAGGATATGTATGATGCTACTGTAAACTATATCCCGAAGCATTTGACTTCAGAGAATTACCGTCAGGCTTGGAATCAACTTGGCGGTTGGGAAACAATATTGAATTCGTTAGTACTTACAATAGCTTGTTCAGTGCTTATTGTAATCAGCGCTACTCTTGTTGGCTATGGTCTTGCAAGATTTAAGTTCCGCTTAAACGGTGCTTTGTTTGCACTTGTGATATTTGCACTCGTTGTACCTGCTGACTTGCTTTTTACACCGAGATATGTAATGTTCTCTCTGCTCAAGCTTGTAGGTGACAGTTTTGTTCCTATGATTTGCTTTGCTATCACTTGTACCGGACTTAAGTGTAGCTTGTATATCTTCTTGATGCGTCAGTTCTTTAAAGGACAGCCGCATGAGCTTGAAGAAGCAGCGTATGTTGACGGTGCCGGTCCGTTGCGTACATTTATCAACATCATGCTGCCAGGTGCAGTAGGTATGATGGTAACTGTATTCTTGTTCTCATTTGTATGGCAGTGGCTTGATTCTTCTTATACCACTATCTTTATGCAAAATGTTAGTCTTATCTCAACTACATACGGTAAGTTGAACTATTTGTGGTCTGATTCTGCCGGCTCAACAAGTAAAGACCTTACAGTATCATTGATGAGAAACGCAGGTATCATTATCATAATTTCTCCGCTTGTTGTGCTTTATGCATTTACACAGCGATTCTTTGTTGAAAGTATTTCACGAAGCGGTCTTGTAGGTTAATTGATTTTTGAATGTTGCAAGTCTTCTGTCAAGGCTTGCAACATTTATTATTAGGTGGTATTTATGAAAAAAATTGTTGAACAACTTTTTCAATTACAGGATGTTGCTTACAAGGATTTTCAGTGCAGACTGATGCCGAATATAGACAGAGATGCTGTCATCGGAGTAAGAACTCCTCAGTTGCGTGCCTTTGCAAAGAAGATTAAAGGTTCAAAAGAAGCAGAAGAGTTGATTTCACAACTTCCTCATAGGTATTATGAGGAAAACAATATTCACGCATTTTTAATAGAAACTATAAAAGATTATAATGAATGTATTAATGCGCTGGATCTGTTTTTACCTTATGTTGACAATTGGGCTACTTGCGATATGATGACACCGAAAGTGCTAAAAAAGGATCTCCGCGCTCTTTTATCAAAAATTAGGGTATGGATTAGATCCGGTCATGTATACACAGTCCGTTATGCCATAAAGCTACTTATGAGTTTTTATCTTGATGATGAGTTTGATGTTGAATATCTTGATATAGTATCTTCGGTTTGTTCAGATGAATATTACATTAATATGATGGTAGCCTGGTATTTTGCTACTGCGCTTGCAAAGCAATACGAAGTAACGGTTGTATATATTGAGAGTAAAAAGTTATCACCGTGGGTTCATAATAAAGCTATACAGAAAGCGTGTGAGAGTTTTCGTATTACTGACGATAGAAAAAAGTATTTAAAGACCTTAAGAATTAACAAGTAATTGTCTTAAATTTTAAGTAATTTTCTGATTTCAAAATGAATTGTTGAAATGCAAGAAGTAATATGATATAATCATTCTATAATCACTTAGTATCAAGGAGTTTAAATATGAAAAAGTTTTATAAAATGTCAGTTGTAATTATGTGCCTGTTGCTAATTCTCGGTATTTTTGCCGGATGCGGAAATAAACAAGGTTCTAACACAATAAGAACATATCCTAAGAAAACCATCTTTTTTGAGCCTGTTGAGGAAGAAGGCGTTGTAGTGTTTAAAAACACTTTACCTATAGGCACAAAGTTTGATGTAACAGTAACACTTGCAGGTACTGTTGAAACACAGGAATTTACAACAGAAAACATTGAGCTTGGCAGCGGCGCAAAGGGCATAAAGCTTTCAGGTGTTGAAACTGAAGATGGAATTTATCGCTTCTGTATTACGATGAAGAAACCGTCAGAACAAACGGATGAGGTTCGTGAGATCATTGGAGAAAAAGGCGAAAAAATCAAATCTGCTGATTTATTTACTGAAGATGATGAGCAGTTCTTAAAGAAGTACTTTAACCTCAATTGTAAATCCGGTATATTTAATAATGATTGATAAGAACAGCCTCAACACGATGGTGTTGAGGCTGTTCTTAATGAATGATTAGCATTTAAAAACGCAAGGTGAATAATCAAAAACAAAAATCCCGCTGACAGACATCAACGGGATTTTGTTTTGGCGCGCCAAAAGGGACTCGAACCCCTGACCCTCTGCTTAGAAGGCAGATGCTCTATCCAGCTGAGCTATTGGCGCAGGTGTTATACAACGCAAACTATGATACCATAAAACCAAAGAAAAATCAAGTCTTTTTTTAAAATATTTTATATTAAATGAATTAGTGCTTTTGATATCAGATATTGCAAATTTAATTGACTTTGTATAGATTATAGAGTATAATTATTTTGAGTAATAGTGCGTAAAATAAAGGGTGTAATAATGCAATATTCAAATTCTGTAAGAATTATTTGCGAATGCATTGCTTGCAGTGCTTTAGGAATAAACACATCTGTATCTGCTTGCGATAATTGGATAGAACTATTTAACGAAAGCAGAGATCATTCCATATTGCCGCTTGTTTATGATGCATGCGGCTCTGCTTTTAATATGTCTAAAAGTGCTGCCAACAAGTATAAATCCGCTGTAATGTCTGTATTGATACGGAATGTTGCATTAGCTGAATTTCAAAAGCAAGCATTGAGTCTTATTGAAAAAAATAATTATACATATGTAATATTAAAGGGGTTTACAACTTCTTCTTTGTATTTTAAACCGTATCTTCGTACTTGCGGTGACATTGATATCTTGGTTCGCAGAAAAGATTTTGATGCAATTGACAAGCTTTTTAAAGCAAACGGGTATACTTTTGATGAAACAGAGCATTTTCACAAAGCGTATTTTAAAGATGGATTTAGTGTAGAAATCCATTTTTCAATAACAGATCTTCCGAACAATGAATGTGGCAAGGCAATCTATGACTGTTTTGAGAACTGCTTTGATAGCAGAATACTGTATGAATATGAAGGAAACAAGCTTTACGGACTCGATAGAAGCAGACAAGCGCTTATGCTTCTCATACATATCGAGCGGCATATGAGAGAGGGAGGAATTGGTTTCCGCCAACTTGTTGATTATATTGCATTTGTAAAAAAGCATTACGACTATGTTTGCAGTGATGAGTATTCAGAGACTTTATCAAAATTCGGATTTAAAAAATTATCAGATGCTTTGATTGCTGTTGCAAGTATGTATTTTTACTGCGATTTTGAGTATAACGATGAATATGAAGCTCTTGCAAAGGAACTGTTCGACTATGCTTCTACTAGAGGGAAT
>JAFPAK010000196.1 GCA_017390825.1 Clostridia bacterium | reverse complement strand
GTGAACTTATTGTTGGAAAAACTGATATTCCGCTTTGTGCTGACAAGGAACAAGAATGGCTGAGCAAATATAAAGCCATTGCCGAGAGCCGAAAGAACGAGGCGGGCGGCGGTCAGGATTCTCATATGGCAATTGATTATGAGTTGGTATTATCAAATGGTCTTAATGGAATCATAAAAACAATTGATGGATATCTTTCTTCATGTGATAAAGAAAAGGAAACCTACTATAAATGCTGTAAGAAATGCTTAGAAGCAGTAATCAAACACTCGGAAAACTACGCCGATTTGGCAGCAAGAATGAGCAAGGAAACTGTTGACCCAATAAGACGGCGTGAACTTGAAAAAATTGCAGAAATTTGCAAAAAGGTTCCTGCCCGGCCCGCCGAATCTTTTTATGAAGCGGTTCAGTCGGTTCACTTTATCACTCACTGTTTGTCACTAAATCCTTATAGAATGTGTTCTCAACAATTTCAACTTGGCCACCCGGACCGTTATTTACTTAGATTTTATGAGAAAGATATACAAAACGGAATTATCACAAAAGAAACCGCACAACTTTTGCTGGATTGCTTAGGAATACAGATCAATATGCGTGTTCCAAGCGGTCTTTCCAGTGGCTATATGGTTGGTGGCCGTGATGAAAACGGTGAAATTGTTGCAAATGACCTTACTGAAATGTGCATGCAGGTAATTGATGATATCCGTTTGGTTTACCCTGCCGTAGGTTTTTGTTATGCAAACGGAATGCCTGAAAAATATCTTTGCAAGGCCAGCGAACTTCTCTTAAAAGGCTATTCTCATCCTGCAGTTTTCAACGATGATATTATAACAAAAGGCCTTCGGCACCACGGTGTCCCCGAAGCGCAGGCACACAACTATATACATAGCACCTGTGTTGAAATTACTCCTGTAGCATCTTCTAACGTATGGGTTGCAAGTCCGTATACCAATATGCCGCAGTTGCTGTTAGATTTAATGAATGCGGAATATCCCTCGTTTAATTCACTACTTAGCGCATTTTTCGATCAACTCGACTCACATATAAAAGCTAATTTTGAAGAGCAAAATCGCCTCCGTGCCGTCAGGGCGAAAAACGCCATTAACCCACTGCTTTCTTGCTTTGTAAACGATTGTTTGGAAAGAGGAATTGATATAGAGCGTGGCGGTGCAAGATATAATTGGATTATGCCCTCGTTCGTTGGAATGGCAAATCTTGTAGATTCACTATATGCAATAAAAACACTTGTATTTGATGAAAAGAAAATTACACTTTGCGAATTCAAATCTATGCTTGATTCCAACTTTGAAGATAATGAAGCGCTAAGACTTCAAATACTGAACCGCATTCCAAAATATGGAAACGACATTGACGATATTGACCAGTATTTTAGCATTATTTCCGAACATATCGTAAGCGAATGTGAGAAATATTCGAGACTACACACAAATGCAAATTTAATCCCCAGTGTCTTCTGTTGGATAATGCACGAAAGGTTCGGCAGAGCAACCTCCGCCACTCCCGACGGAAGAAAGGGCGGATTTCCTTTGGGGGATGGTTCCGGTCCCTGTCAAGGAAGAGAAATGAACGGGCCAACAGCCTCAATACTTTCTTCTACGAAATGGGAACATTACAAATTTATCGGTGGCGTTGCAGTAAACCTTAAATTCTCGAAAGCTTCTTTGGGCAAAAATTCATTAAGTACCGTTCAATCAATAATTAAAACGTATCTGAATCGTGGAGGGTTTGAGATGCAGATAAACGTTGTGGATAATGAAACTCTGAAAAAAGCGCAAAAGAATCCCGAAGAATACCGTGACTTAGTAGTTCGCATCGGCGGTTACAGTGATTATTTTGTAAGGCTTTCTCCCAAAATGCAAGAGGAAGTTATTTTGAGGACTGCTCACAATGCTTAACAAAGGTTCAGTTTTTAATATACAACGTTTTTCCACGTCTGATGGCCCCGGTATTCGAACGGTTGTCTTTTTGAAAGGGTGTCCTCTTAACTGCATCTGGTGTCACAATCCCGAATCAAAAAGCGGAGCAGCTGAGATTTTCTACAAAAAAGAACTATGTATTGGCTGTGGAGACTGCTGTGATGTCTGCTTGTTTGGAGCACATATTTTTTCTGACGGTGTACATCACTTTAACAGAGAAAAATGCACAAAATGCGGAAAGTGTGCAGAAAAGTGTTATTCCAACGCATTGGAGCTTTGCGGAGAACTTAAAACTGCAGAAGAAATTATGGATATTGTTTTGCAGGACAAACCTTTTTATACCGAATCGGGTGGCGGGATTACCATTTCAGGGGGTGAACCGCTTATGCAATATGATTTTACTTGCTCACTTCTTAAACTTGCCAAAGAACAAGAAATACACACTGCAATTGAAACAAGCGGTTTTTCAGCCATGGATTTAACAAAACTTCATCCATATGTGGATTTGTGGCTTTATGATATAAAACTGTTTTCTGAGGATGAGCACATAAAGTATACAGGCGTTTCCAACAAGATAATCCTTGATAATCTTTATCTGCTGGACCGCATGGGTGCAAATATCATTTTGCGATGTCCCATTATTCCTCACGTTAATTTAAATGAACAACATTTTTTAAAACTGGCAAGGCTCGCAAAAAGCCTGAAAAACATTACCGCAATACATTTAGAACCGTATCACCCTTTGGGACTATCAAAAGCTGAGCAGTTGGGTAAAAACCTACTCTATCAAAATAATGATTTTTTAAATCCGTCAGCAATTGAACCTTTCGCAGATATGTTGCGAAAAAGCCAAAAACAAGAGGTAATTATTATATAATAAAAGCGAGGGGTATTTCCCCTCGCTTTTGTTATATATATGAAACTAGGATTATGATACAACCAATTTACTTTCTTCCTTGTTTAAATACATTTTGTGGTCGGCTTTAGCGAATACATCTTCATATACAGTGTCGACTGCTTGGTCAAAATAAGCAATTCCGCGCGCAACAGATACCTGAATTTTATTTTCACAAACAGTAATATAGTCTTCCGAATAAGCCATATCCAATTTTTGAAGCAAGCTATGATAATTCTTATAATCGTAATCTCTAAGTATTACTGCAAACTCATCACCGCCAATACGGAATACCGCACTGGTTTTAAACGTATCTACAAGAATTTTTGCAGTATGGATTATAAGCTCGTTTCCAACATCATGTCCATACTTATCGTTGGTTTGCTTAAGATTGTTAATATCGGCAACAAGAACGCCAAACTGTGGATTGTTTCGGATTATCTCCTTGTTGAGTTCACTGATAGCCTCTGCATAAGCTGTACTGTTCTTAATACCCGTTAAGGAATCTCTGTAAGCCAGTGCATTGATATATGTAGTATATTCTCGGATTTTTCCGTAAGTTTCCTTCAACACATTTGAAAGAGTTCCTATTTCATCCTTTGATTTAACCTGTATTTCATCAAATACCTCTTCGTTAACTCCTACCGACAGTTCTTGAGCTGCAGCAGTCAACTGCTTTAAAGGACGAACTATATGATGGGTAACA
This sequence comes from Clostridia bacterium, assembly GCA_017390825.1. Next base: position 1,082 of record JAFPAK010000196.1, on the reverse strand, counting down.
AAAACCGTGTATATAATAGAACAAGCTAAAACAATAAGGAAAGCAAACACTATTTTGCTTAACATAGGATGAATGTTTTTTTGAATATCCTTATAATCAGCTCTCAATTCCAACTTCATACCGTTTTGCAACTCACCGATTGCTTTAGTATGTGGGTTTTGGTCTGTGCCTTTAGGAACTTTGGTATATATTGTATCACTGTCAGCAGCATACAAAACCGCATAACCTCTCTCATATACCGAAATGTTCTCAATTCTGTTAACTAAATATTCAAAATCCATATCAAACCCTATTACTCCAAGGAGTTCAGAGTTAATATACATCGGGATTGTATACGATATTAACTGTTTATTATGACCGGGGAAATAATACGGCCCAAGCCATGTTGCTTCTCCCTTTTGTATCGAGGTGTAATACCAACCCACGTTTTTGACATCATTTTCAGGATATTTAGAAAGGTCGGTAACTTTCATCTCCTGAATAATCATATCATCAATCAACAAATTATAATATCCGGTTGTACTATCGGTATACTTAGGATTCAAACGGAAAAAGTAACCCTCTACACCGTTAGTGTTAAAAGCAATTTCCGAAAACATCTTTTTCGTCTTTTCAAGATATTTTGAAAGAAACTCAGACTCTTGCAATTGAGTCAAGTCGGTTATTTCAGAGGTTGAATAATGCTCCATGATTTTTGCCGACTTTTTAATATCACCCAAAACATCGTTTATAACTGCCACTTCTTTTTGGGTTACGTTATTTAAAATTCTGTCAGCATCTTTATGCATTATTTCATGCGTCATACTAACCGCTATTATAGAAACTACCGCTGTTATAACAAGCAATCCCGAAATAACAACTAACAATATTTTACTCTGAATGGATTTCATTTTAGATTCTCCTTTTATCGCTCACGGGCGAAAACAAAACGGAAAAATTAAAATTCTCCGTTTTGTGCACCGGTAACACCACTAATAATTCGGTGATAACCCTCAAGTACAATCATACCGTCCGAATTTTTAACTCTTTTACCGCTGAAGCGAACCATAACATCGCCAAGAACTGAGTGTAACCACGGATAT